>JAVBRL010000034.1:0-16978 GCA_031547985.1 Synergistaceae bacterium | reverse complement strand
CGTAATCCACCTGGGGGAGGCGGGGGGCTGGGAACGCACGCGCACGCGCGAGCGCCTCCCGATGCGACGCGTTGAGGCTCAACATTTCGGCGACCTCTTCGTTCGTGCTCTCTTTGAACGTGAGGATTTCCGCCAGCGCCTGCTGCTTGAGCTGTGCATCCCCCTGCGCCGACGCATTCATCTTTCGAAACCATGTGAGCGCTCGCGGTTCCTCTTTGCGGGTACGCGCCAAGCGAGCCTGGGCGTAGGACACGTAATAAGCAAGAGCCTCATTCGAGGATGCTGCGGATAAGGTGTCGGCCTCTTTTTGCGCTTCAGCGAGGCGCCCGGTCCGTTCATACCCCAACAAACGCAGCATACGAACATAAGGTTCCAATTCCGCCGGAATGGAAACGACATGAGCACCTTCGCCCGGCACAACCAAAGCAAGCACCTCGCCATAACGACGCTGGCTCCAGAGGGCGTTCAGGTAAAGGCAAAACTCCTTGGCATCAGGGGGCGTTCCCGTTTGTTCGCGTTGGCCCCAAAGTGCGTCGAGCTTCTTCCAATCCCGATCCCAAAAGGCAAGCACGAAGGACGAAGGGACCGTTCGTTTGGAAACCGGAGAAAGATCGGGGCTTTTTTCGTTACCGGCGGCCTCACATGAAGAACCCAGGCGAAATTTCTGAGAAAATTCAAGCATTCCCGCCCTCACGCGGAAAAGAAAACCCCCCTCCCCCTGCTCTTTCACCCCGACAAGGAACAACAAAAACAGTGTAACGCCTAAAAAAAACAGAAAATATTGCTTATTTCCTTTCATCTACAGAGCTATCTCCTCATTGTCAAAGGCAGGCTAGGCATGTTACTTTAAAATCAACAATCGATAAGCGTTTTTGAAACGCTCCTAAGCTTCACCAAGAGTTAATATATATAGCAAAATTGCGCATTTCTGAAATTTTTGTGAAAAACCATCATTTTACCCATTGTCAACAATGTATAAAACGCATTATATTTTGTCAATAGTATTACGCCTTAAGGAGGTCTTTGAAATGAGTATAGGACGCAGAATTCAATCGTTACGAAAAGCCAGCAGGATGACCCAGCAGATGCTTGCAGACAAGTTAAGCATCAGCCGAATTTATATCCAGGCTCTCGAAAGCAATCGGAGAACCCCTTCGATGAAACTGTTGCAGCGCTTGGCTGACGCGCTTTCGGTAGAACCGTCGGATCTGGTCATCGACCTCACGCAGAAAAAAAATACACGCATCCAGCTCGAGGAACTTTTTACCTCCGGCACGTTGGAGATCTGGTATAAATCGCACCAGCTCGCCGACGAGGAAGTGGGGTGCGTTTTGCGCCTGATCGACGCGCTGCTCAAGGAGCACGAACCCAAATACAAGTTCCAACGATAAACGCCGTCAGCTTGTTCGATGTTTTCCATGGGGACAGGACAACGATCTCCTGCGCTTTCCCGCGTCGTTTTCTTTCTCCCTATGGAGGGGTGTTCCCAACGTTGCGCCTATTGCAATCAACACTCGATAACGGGGCACGTGGACAGGCTTAACGTCGATGCCGTGAAGGAACGGATTCGCTCGCTACGTTCAAAAACGGAAGTTTGTTTTTTCGGGGGAAGTTTTCTCAGGCTCGATCACGACCGTTTGGAAACGATGATCGATGCTTTTCGAAGCGCTCCCCCAGGAAGCAGGCTTCGCTTTTCGACCCACCCAGAGGACCTCGACGATTCGTTTTTAAGACGCATATCCTCCATCCCCCTCGGAGCAGTCGAACTGGGTATCCCCTCTCTTGACAGGCAAGTCCTCCGGAGCGTTGGACGCCTCGACCAAACGCGCCCAATCCTGTCTCTCCTGGAAAAACTCGCGCGCGAGGGAATCCCCGTCGTCGTTCAACTGATGCAGGGGCTTCCAGGACAGTCGCTTGCGGGAAACCTGAACGACCTCGAACAGATTGCGCGGATCAAAGGCCCCCAGGTATGGGGGTTGCGCCTCTATCCTTGCTTGGTTCTCGAGGGAACGGAACTCGCGGCTCTGTGGCGCCAGGGACGCTATACTCCCTCCCCACTTGACCAAGCCGTCCGGGATGCTTCCGAACTGTCGATCCGAGCGAAAACCCTTGGATTCGACGTGGTGCGCGTGGGGTTGCACGATGCCCCCACGCTTAGGCAGGATTGTATCGCGGGGCCTTACCACCCCGCGTTTGGCGAACTTGTACTTGCGGAAACCACCGCAAAACTCCTCCATAAAACACGCCCCCAAGGTCCGTGGACTTTATGGCGACGCCACCTTTCCACCATGACCGGGCACGGGCGGAGGGGCTTATGCCGCCTTGCCGAATTCTCGGGACTTCCCGAAAACATCGTTTGGGATCGTCTGCGACTCTTTCCGTAAACCCGCAAAGTAAACTTCACACTTTTTTTCTGAAATAAAATTGACACTTGGCGCAAAACTGACTACACTAACTCGGCAGCCCTATAAAAACGGACAAGCCAAACGGATGCGTAAAATGAAGCGCAGGAGGGTCCCCTTATGGATAGTCAACAGTTGCAATCCTTGATCATGGAAAACCTGTCGAGCATGCCCAACAAAGCGAGACGCGTGTGCGAATACCTGCTCGGCAACATGCGGGAAGCGGCATTTCGTTCCATCAGCGAAGTCGCGAATGACCTCGCCGTGTCGAAGGCGCAGCTCGTGCGAGTTGCACGGATGTTGGGTTTCGCCGGATACGCCGAGCTTAAAGACTGCCTCCAGCACTCCCTTTTGGAGCAGGTCAACCCCGCTGCGATGTTGGCGAAAGTCTCGGGAAGCCACCCTGAAGAGGAGCTTCCGGAATCGATCTTTCTCACGGAGCAGACAAACCTCGACGACACATGGAAACAGCTTTCCGCCGAAAAAATCAAACGATTTTGTTCTCTTATCCGCGAAAGCACGAATATTTATTGCTTGGGATGGGGAATTTCCTCGCTCGTGACAGAGCTCCTTCAGATGCGGTTCTGCGTCATGGGACTCAAAGCGACCCTGCTGCGACGCGGCTCTCTCTCCTTGACGGAGCAGGTCCGCCCCCTCGAGAAAGGGGATATCGTCGTCGTCTGCGAATTGCCCAGTTACTCGGTAGAGACGACCGAAGCGGTCATGCGCGCGCAGGAGCGCGGCGCCAAGATCGTCACGATCACCGATAACGCCGCCGCCCCCGTCTGCCGTTATGCGGACCTCTCGCTCTTCGCCTCCACGACGAGCCCCACTTTCGGCAGCAGCATTCTGGGCCCCTTGCTGATCGTGCATGTCCTCACGTCGGCCGTGGCCGTCAACTTCGGCGAAAGCGTGCGCGACGCCCTCGGCGAACAAGCGGCCTTTTTACACGACGAGCGTACTTTTTACCCCATTTTCGGGCTGAAATATTAAAGCAAAAAATACCCGATAAAAAATTTGAAGCCGAGGCTTTTGGCCTCGGCTTCGTACGGGAGTAAGTTATTTTGGAGCTTTACTTACCCAGTCTATAAAGCGCTCACACAAGAGAGCGGCTTTATTGCAGCGATGAAACATGAAAACGCATCTATTCCTCTTCTTCTTGCTTGTCTTTCGCGGCGATCTCGATGACTTTCTTCGCGATATCCGCAGGAACCTCTTCGTAGTGCGAGAATTCCATTGTAAAACTCCCGCGTCCCGAGGTCATTGATCGTAGAATTATAGCATAGCGGAACAGTTCTGCAAGGGGACATTGCGCTTTGACGACCTGCAGTTTCCCTTCGCTGTCGATCCCCATGATGCGTCCGCGACGTCCGTTGAAGTCTCCCATGACGTCTCCCAGGCACTCCTCGGGCACCGTCACAACGACGTTCATGATCGGTTCCATCAGGATCGGCAGCGCGTCTGTGAACGCCTTCTTGAACGCCATCGACGCCGCGATTTTGAACGCCATTTCGGACGAGTCGACGTCGTGGTACGAGCCGTCGAAAATCTGGCAGTTGAAGTCGACCGCCGGGTACCCCGCGATAACACCCTTCGCGGCCGCTTCGCGCAACCCTTTTTCCGCCGCGGGAATGAAGTTTTTGGGCACGACGCCCCCCACGACTTTATCCTCGAACGTCACGCCGTTGCCCTTCTCCGTTGGGGCAAGGCGGAACCACACGTCGCCGTACTGCCCGCGGCCTCCGGTCTGCTTTTTATACTTGCCTTGCGCCTCAGAGGTCTTCTTGATCGTCTCCCGATAGGGGACCTTCGGCGTGCGCGTATCGAGATCGACTTTATAGCGCTCCTTGATGCGCGAAAGCATGATATCGAGGTGCATATCGCCCATCCCGGAAAAGACGGAATCCCCCGTTTCCGGGTTTTTCGCGAATTCGAGCGTCCGGTCTTCGTTCAAGATCTTGTTCATCGCGTTGCCCAGCTTGTCTTCGTCGGCGCGGCTTTTCGGAAATACCGCGACGCTGTAGACGGGCTTCGGGAGCATAATCTTGGGGAATTTGAAGTCGATCTTCCCCTTGACGCCCAGCGTATTGCCCACCGCCGTGCTGTCGAGCTTGGGGATCGCAACGATCTCTCCCGTCATGATCTCCTTGGTCTCTTCTCCGTCTTTGCCCTTCATCAAGCGGAACGAACTGATGCGTTCTTCTTCATCGGCGCTCACGTTGTAGATCGTCTGGTCGCTCGTGAGCTTGCCCGAGAAGACTCGAATGAACGAAAGTTTGCCGACGTAGGGGTCCACCATCACTTTAAAACACTGTGCGGAGAACGGCTCGTCGATTCCCGGCTTGACGAGGACTTCCGCCTCCCCGCGAAATGCCTTGCGCGGGGGCATGTCCATGGGAGACGGGCACGCCTGGGCGATCGAGTCCAAAAGCTGCACAACTCCCACATTCAGCGTGTTCGACCCCGGAATCACGGGGAAGACTGTGCGCGACGCGACCGCTTTGCGAAGGACGGCGAGCAGGTCTTCGAGAGCGATCTCCTCGCCTTCGAGGTAGCGTTCCATCATCGCGTCGTCCGCTTCGACGATCCGCTCCACCAGCGCCTCGCGCGCCGCCGAACACGCGTCCGCCATATCGGCGGGCACTTCCGCTTCCGTGTAATTTTTGCTTCCATCCGCCTTGTAGAGATACGCTTTGTTCGCCAGCACGTCCACCAGGCCCTTGAACGACATTTCCTTACCGATCGGCAGGAAAAGCGGCATCGCGCGATCGCTCAAACCCTCTCGAAGCTCGTTCATGACGGCGTCGAAATCCGTGTTCTCGCGGTCCAGCTTGCTCACGTAGAACATCACGGCCAGTCCGAACTGCTCGGCGTAATCCCACACCTTCTGCGTCTGCACCTCGATGCCCGAGGCGCCGCTCACGACGATCAGGGCGGTGTCCACCGCTCTCAGAGCGCTGAGCTGTTCTCCGACGAAATCCGCGAATCCCGGATTGTCCAGGATGAAAAGTTTTTTGTCCTGATGGGAGAGAGTGACCAGCGAGGAGCTGATGGATATCTGCCGTTTCTGCTCTTCCGGATCGAAGTCCGAAACGGTGTTCTTATCCTCGGGACGCCCCATACGCGTGATAGCCCCCGCGTCAAAAAGCATCGCCTCCGTCAATGACGTCTTCCCAGCTCCTCCATGCGCTACAATGCCAACGGATCTGATATCCTCCGGCTTACGTGTCCCCATCCCATTCACTCCTCCTTAGCCCGTCGCTTAAGCTTTCATATAAGTAATTGATAAATAGTGAGAAGTATTCCAAAAGCAGCATGCCTATCTTAAACAGTCGAGGCACGCCCGTCAACGAAAAATCCGATCCCGGATCAACCCCCGAGCATCTTATCGAGCAAGGAGGAAACTTCCCCCATGTCGGCCTGCCCCCGGGAGGCTTTCATCACAAGCCCTTGCAGGTATTTGACCTTCGCGCCTTTTTTGTCCTGTCCGGAGCGAATCGTCTCGACAACGTCGCCGCTTGAGTCCAGCACTTCCTGGATTTTCGCGCGAAGCGCGTCGCCCGTCAATCGACCTCCCGTGACACCGCAGCGTTTTTTCGCCTCTTCCAGCGTCAGCGGACCCTCTTTTTGCTGCGCCAGAATATCGAAGACGTCTTTCGCCATCGTGGTGGAGAGCTCTTTTTTCTCGACCTCCGCGATCAGTTCGGCAAGCATTTCGGGAGCCACGCCAAACTGCGCGATCGAAAGCGACTGCTCGTTGAGCACGCGCAGAACGTCCCCCTTGATCCAGTTGACCGCCCGCGACGCGGGTGCTCCGTTTTTCACGACCTCCTCGAAATATTCCGCCAGCTCTTTAACTTCCGTCAAGATACCCGCCTCTTCGCGCGACATGCCGTACTGTTCCAGGAAGCGCCGCTTCTTGCAAAACGGCCTTTCCGGCATCGAAGCGCGCATCCGGTCGACGCGCTCCATGTCGACCGCAATCGGCCCCAAGTCCGTTTCCGGGTAATAACGATAGTCGCGGGCCGATTCTTTGCTTCGCATCGAACGCGTCACGCCGGCGGAATCGTCCCACATGCGCGTCTCCTGCACGAGCGCCCCGCCGGCGTCGAGCACTTCGTTCTGGCGTGCGATCTCGTACTCGAGCGCGCGCTCGAGCGCCTTCAGGGAATTCATGTTCTTGATCTCCACGCGCGTGCCCAGACTGCCGTCCGGGTTGGAAAGCGAGATGTTCGCGTCCACGCGCAACGAGCCGGACTCCATCTCGCCATCCGAAACGTCGAGATAGCGCGCGAGGCGCCGCAGCTCCGCGACGTATTCCCGCGCCTCGAGCGGCGAGGAGAGGTCCGGCTCCGAAACAACCTCCGCCAGCGGCACTCCACCCCGGTCGTAGTCGACCAGCGAGTACGTCGCTCCCCCTAGGCGTCCATCGCTTGTCGGGTGAACGAGCTTTCCCGCATCCTCTTCCAAGTGGAGGTGGTTCAGGCGAACCCGCTTGTGTCGCCCCTCCACGTCGATGTCCAGATGCCCCTCCATACAGATCGCCTGCTCGTACTGCGTGATCTGGTACGCCTTCGGAAGATCCGCGTAAAAATAGTGCTTGCGATGGAAACCCGAGTTGTTCTGAATGCGGCAGCTAAATCCGAGCCCCATGCGTATCGCCAGCATGACGGCCTCGTCGTTTAAGACCGGCAGCGTGCCCGGCACAGCGAGGCAGATGGGGCAGACGCATGAATTCGGTTTTTTGCCGATGTAATCGGTCGAACAGGAACAGAAGAGCTTGCTTTTCGTCTTGAGCTGCAAATGCACCTCGAGCCCGATCACGACCGGCCGGACCGACCCGTTTGCGTACGCCATCTTTAACGCCCCCCTTCAAAAGAAGCGATCGTGCACGGCTCCGTCGCGCGCTCCACGATATTCGCGACCGAAAGAAGGCGCTGATCGCCGTAGCGTCCGCCGACGATCTGTATATTCACCGGCAAACCGTTTCCTCCCATGTTCAAACTGATGGAAGGAAGGCCCGCCAAGTTCATCGGCACCGTGAACGCGTCGCCCAAATAGATCCGCTGCGGATCGGACTCAACCATGCCGATCGGATACGCCAGAGACGGCGAAACGGGCATCAGCAGCGCGTCGATCTTGCGGAAAAGCTCCTCGAATTCGACGTAGATCCGGTTGCGCACCCGTTCGGCCTGGCGGTAATAACGATCGTAAAAACCGCTCGTCAGCACGCAGGTTCCCAGAAGAATCCGCCGCTTGACTTCGAACCCGAAGCCGCGGTCACGCGTTTTGCTGTACATGTCGAAAAGCGTCTGCCCCTCCACATGCAGCCCATAACGCATGCCGTCGAAACACGCGAGCTTGGAGCTCGCGTCGCCGAGCGCCAGAATGTAGTAACACGCGACGCCGTAATCCATCGTCAGGGGGACTTCGACGTCGACCACTTCGGCCCCGGCGTCGCGGCAGATCTGAGCGGCGAGTTTTATTTTTTCGAGAATGCGCGGATCGACGCTCGATTCATCGTACCCGGACAGGATACCGATCTTACGCCCCTTGAAATTGTCGACCGCGAGCGCGTCCGAAAAACGAGGCCGCACGTACGCGTCGCAGGTCGAGTCATGCGGGTCCGGACGCGCCAGAACGTCGAGCGCCAAGGAAAGGTCTTTCACGTTGCGCGCGAAAGGTCCCACCTGGTCCAGCGACGAAACGTAACCGACGATGCCGTAGCGGCTGACTTCCCCATAAGACGGCTTCATGCCGTGAACGCCGCAAAAAGCCGCCGGCAGGCGAATCGATCCCCCCGTATCGCTTCCGAGCGACACGGGGCAATAGCCCGCCGCCACGCCCGCGGCGCTTCCGCCGCTGCTGCCGCCGGGCACCCTCGACTCGTCACGCGGGTTGAGCGTCGGCCCAAAGATCGAGCTTTCCGTCGTGCTCCCCATCGCGAATTCGTCCATATTCGCCTTGCCCAAAACAATCGCCCCGGCGTTTTCGAAAGATTCGACGACCGAAGCGTCGTACGTGGGAACCCAGTTCTCCAACATCCGGCTGCCGCACGTCGTGCGGACGTCGCGCGTGCAAAAATTGTCCTTGAGCAGCACCGGAACGCCCGCGAGCGGCAGGTTTCCGTCCGTTTCGCCCGCTGCGACGCGCGAATCGATCCCGCGCGCCTTTTCCACCGCGCGCTCGAAACAGCGCGTCACGCACGCATTGATCCGCGAATCGTATTTTTCGATCCGCGCGATGTGCGCGTTCGCGACCTCGAGCGCACTGAAATCCTTCGCCTTCACGCCCGCAGCGATCTCACAAGCGGTCATTCGAACAAAATCCATCGTCGCCTCAGGCCTCCTTCGACTCCGCCATGATGCGCGGCACACGGAAAAAATCCCCGTCCTGGGTGGGCGCTTCTTCGATAAAGCGGTCGCGGTCCGCCCACGGTTCCTCTTCGTCGGGGCGGCGACTGGGCTTTCTCCCCATTCTCCAATAAAACGGTTCCACCCCGCGACAATCCAGCTCCTGCAGCTTATCGCACAAAGCCAGCAAATCGTTGAGCGGCCCCAGAACGAGTGGAACCTCCTCCGGTTTCAAGGCGATCTGCGCGTTCACGCAAAAAGCCGCGAGCTGCTCTTCGCTCACCGTCATCTTCGGTAACTGCCTGTGATCCAACAAAAAAACCCCTCCTAGTAAAAGTCGCGGGCTCCGCGCCCGCACTCGGCAGGGGAAGATTCCCCTGCACCCCCTTCTTCAAAAACTTACTTACCTTTCTGTGCGGATTCTAATAATTCCCAAAACGCAGGTTCGTCCAATATTTGAACTCCCAGGCGGCGCGCTTTTTCCAGTTTGGAGCCGGCGCCATCTCCGGCCACGAGCCACGTCGTCTTGGCACTCACGGCGTCGGGCGTCTGGGCGCCAAGCGCACGCGCGAGCTCCTGTGCGTCGGCGCGAGACATCCGCTCCAGCTCGCCGGTGAAGACGATCTTTTTATCAACCCACGGCAAAGAAGCGCCCGATATGAAAACATCGGGCGAATCCATCCGGATTCCCTGCGCCGCGAGGCGGTTCAGTAATTGCATGTTGTGCGGGTCGTCGAAGTAAGCGCGGACCGAAGCGGCCACGACCTGCCCGATCCCCGGAACGAGCGCGAGTTCTTCCTCGCTGGCGCTACGGATCTTTTCGATGCTGCCGAAATGCCCCGCCAGCGCACGCGCGACGCTCTTGCCGACCATGCGGATCCCGATCGCGACGAGCAACGCCTCGAGCGGGCGAGCGCGCGAGGCGTCGATCGCGGCAACTAAGTTATGGGCCGATTTGTCGCCCATCCGATCGAAGCCTGCCAGTTCATCCACAGTGAGCGTGTAAAGGTCCGCGAAGTCGTGCACGCGACCGGCATCCACCAGCGCGTCGACCGTTCGCCGTCCTAGGCCCGAGATATCCATTCCCACGCGCGAGGCGAAATAAAACAGCCCCTCCTTGATCACGGCGGGGCAGGAGCTGTTGATGCAGCGAAGCATGGCTTCCCCCTCGATGCGCGGAACCCGCGAACCGCAGACGGGGCAATCCTCCGGCATATGATAATGCGGCAGATCGGCCGTTCTCGCCTCCACGTCGACGCGAACGATCTCGGGAATGATCTCGCCCGCTTTGCGCACCCAGACGAAATCTCCCACACGAACATCCTTGCGATCGATTTCCGCCTGATTGTGCAACACGGCTCGCCGCACCGTCGTGCCCGAAAGTTCCACCGGTTCGAGCGTCGCCGTCGGGGTCAACACTCCCGTTCGCCCGACCGTGATCTCGATACCCAGGACGCGCGTCCTCTTTTCCTCCGGCGGAAACTTGAACGCGACGGCCCACCGGGGAGCCTTGAGCGTACTCCCAAGCTCCTCGCGCAATTTCAAATCGTCGAGTTTGACCACGACGCCATCGGTACCGATGTGGTAATGAAAACGCTCCGCGCTCCAGCGTTCGATATAGTCGCTTACCTGCGCAAACGAAGCGCATGCCTCCTCGCGCTTTTGCGTCGGAAAACCCCACAGGGCGAGTCGGTCGAGCAGTTCCGTTTGGCGGGCGATGCCGTGCGAAAGGGCATTTACGATATGATAAAGATAGGCGCGCAGCGGGCGAGACGCGGTAATCGCCGGGTCCAACTGGCGAAGGCTTCCCGCCGCCGCGTTGCGCGGGTTGGCGAAAAACGGCTCTCCGTTTTTTTCGCGTTGTTCGTTGAGGCGCGCGAAATCCTCGCGGGCGATGCAAACCTCGCCGCGCACCTCGAGCCGCCCCGAAGGAAAAGGAGCGTTCAATAAAAGGGGAATGGAAGAAAGGGTCCTCAGGTTTTCCGTCACGTCTTCGCCGACGCTGCCGTCGCCGCGCGTGGAGCCTTGGACGAAACGCCCGTCTTCATAAGTCAGATTGATGGCGAGTCCGTCGATCTTGGGTTCGCACACCACCGCTTGCGGCGACGAGGCAAACGTGTTCAAACGAGTCAGGAAAGCCTCCACCCCGGCCAAGTCGACGACGTTGTCGAGGCTCTGCATCGGGACGGCGTGGACGACACGCTTGAACTCCGCCCGCACATCTCCGCCAACGCGCATCGTCGGCGAATCCGGTGTCCGCAGCTCCGGAAAACGTTTCTCGATCTCCGCGAGCTCGCGCATCAGCGCATCGTAAGCGTCGTCCGGAACTTCCGGGGCGTCCTCGACGTAGTAGAGGTGTTCGTGGCGCGCGAGTTCGCCCCTCAAAAAAGCGATCCGTTCCGAGGCGCCCTCGCGCGTTATCGGGTCGACGTTCCGTGGCAAAGAAACGTCCTCTTGCTATTCTTTGGGCTTCATCGTCGGGAAAAGGATGACGTCGCGGATCGTCCGCGAATCCGTAAGCAGCATGACGAGGCGGTCGATACCGATCCCCATCCCTCCCGTCGGCGGCAAGCCGTATTCGAGGGCTGTGATGAAATCTTCATCAAAGGGGTGTGCCTCCTGGTCGCCCCCCTCTTTGCGCTTCGCCTGGTCCTCGAAGCGCCCACGCTGGTCGATGGGGTCGTTGAGCTCGCTGAAGGCGTTGGCGTACTCGGCCCCCATGATGAACAGCTCGAAACGATCCGTCACGTCCGGATTTTCGCGGTTACGCTTCGAAAGCGGCGAGATCACGGTCGGGTGCTGCAGCACAAAGGTCGGCTGCACGATTTTCTCCTCGACAAACGCGTCGAACATCGCCGGCAGAATCTCGAAGCGTGTCTGCTCATTCGTGATCTCGAGGCCGCGCTTTCGCCCTTCCTGGCGCGCTACCTCGTCGCTCAACGAGAGCACGTCGACACCCGTATGTTCCTTGACGAGGTCGTTCATCGTCGCCCGCTTGAAAGGAGGCGTGAAATCGACCTCCGTTCCCTGATAGACAAAGCGCATCTGCCCGAGCACGGTCTTGGCGCTTTCCACGAAGAGTTCTTCGGCGAGGTTCATCATGTCCTCGTAGTTACCGTAGGCCCAGTAAACTTCCATCGCCGTGTATTCGGGATTATGTTTGTGGTCCATCCCCTCGTTGCGGAAATTGCACCCGATCTCGTAGACACGCCCCATCATCCCCACGATCAGACGCTTGAGGTACAGCTCCGTCGCGATACGCAGAAACATCGGGATGTCGAGCGCGTTGTGGTGCGTCATGAAGGGGCGCGCGTTGGCGCCGCCCGCGATGGACGAAAGAATCGGCGTCTGCACTTCGAGCGTTCCGTGGTCCTCGAGCACTTTCCGAAACGTACTGATCACCTGGGCGCGCTGGCGAAAGACCGTCCGCACCTCGGGGTTCGCGATCAGGTCGATATAACGCTGGCGATAGCGCACCTCGACGTCTTTGAGCCCGTGCCATTTTTCCGGCATGGGGCGCAGCGCCTTGGAAAGCAGCGTGAAGTCCCGAACCTTGATGGAAAGCTCCCCGCGCTGGGTGCGAAAAGGCGTTCCCTCGATCCCCAGGAAATCTCCGTTATCCACCCATTTTTTGAAGAACGTGTATTTCTGCTCTCCCAGCACGTCGTGCTGGAAATAAAGCTGCAGGCGATCGTTTTCGTCCTCGAAAGTCGCGAACGCCGCTTTGCCGTGACGCCGAAGCGTCATGACGCGCCCGGCCGTACGGATCACGTCGGCGCCCTCCTCGTCCGGCGCCAAGGAATCGAAACGCTCCTTGATGGTGCCGAGCGTATGTTCCCGGTTGTAGTGGTCCTCCGCAAAGGGGTCGAACCCTTCCTCCTTGCGCAGCCGCTCCAACTTGTCCTTGCGTTGGGCGAATATCTCCTCCTCGGGTTGCTGTGCCTTTTCCCGGTTTTCTTGCGTCCCTTGCGTTTCCAATTTGCGCTCTTCTGACATCTTCCTCCGCCGGCCCCTTTTCAAACACGATAATTTGCTCGCGACGCAAAGCGCCGCCTTTTACATGCGATCAAACTACATCTCGTGAGTCTCTCCCGGCTTCAGCACGATCACCTGCGTGAGGGACGCCGCCTCCCGGGCAAAGTCATCCGGTTTTCCCGTCAACACGGGAAAGGTCGAAAAATGCATCGGGATGGCCTGTTTCGGGTGCAGAAGCTTGACCGCACGCACGGCATCCTCGACGTCCATCGTGTAATGCCCGCCGATCGGCAACATGGCGAGGTCGATCCCCTCTTCACCGATCAGCTGCATCTCCATGGTGAGACCCGTGTCGCCGGAGTGATAGAGCTTTTTACCCTCCACCTCGATGATGAACCCGCAAGGAGTGCCCCCATAGTAGATCTTGCCGCCTTCCAGGATGGGAGATCCGTGCCACGCCGGAGTCAGCTTGAGGCGGCCAAAAGGCAGCGTCGTTCTGCCGCCGATATGCATTCCCAGCGTCTTGACTCCCTTGCCGCTCAGATAGGTCGTGATTTCATTGTTCGAAACAACGGTGGCTCCAGCCCTCTTTGCGATGTCGACCGCGTCGCCGAGGTGATCCCCATGCCCGTGCGTCACGAAGATATAGTCGAGCTTCGTGAAGTCCTCCGGACGCGCCGCAGCAAGAGGATTGCCGTTCAAAAAGGGGTCGATCAGGGCCTTGAGCCCCTTCGCTTCCAGATGAAAAGCGGAATGTCCCAAAAAACGAATCTTCATCACAAATAACCTCCTTCGCCTCTTCTGTTGTGTTGTCTCATCTGACGGCTACATCTTTATATAGTAACAAAAGATACGTGGAAGCTCAAAATTTTTGCCGTCCGCCGATTCACTCCTTGGGGTCGGGGATGACGGAGCGGATGAAGAGCTCTTCAAGCTGCCCCGCATCGACATCCGAAGGCGCCCCGGAAAGAAGGCACTGCGCTTTTTGCGTTTTGGGGAAGGCGATCACGTCACGAATCGATTTTTCGCCGCACAGAAGCATCACGATGCGGTCGACTCCCAAAGCGATCCCTCCGTGAGGCGGCGTGCCGAAAGAGAGCGCGTCGAGCATGAAACCGAAACGGTCGCGGGCGATCTCCTCCGTCAGTCCCAACGCCCCGAACGCCTGAGCCTGCACCTGCGGGTTGTGGATACGGATCGAACCGCCACCGACTTCGTTCCCGTTCAGTACGAGATCGTAGGCGCGGGCGCGTACTCTCCCCGGATCCGTCGTCAGATACTCCAGGTCCTCCTCTTTCGGAGAGGTGAAGGGGTGATGCACCGCCGTCCAGCGTCCGGCGTCCGCGTCCCACTCGAACAGCGGAAAATCCGTGACCCACAGAAACGCCCATCCGGGGACGACCAAACCGCGCGACGCTCCCAACTCGAGGCGGATCTGCCCCAAAATGGAGCAAGCCTTTTGCCAGTCGGCGTCCGCCATCACGAAAAGCGCGTCCTGATCGCCCAACTCCGCGATCTCGACCAGTTTTTGTTTCTGCGCGTCGTTTAAGAATTTCACCAGAGGGCCTTTGAGCTCCCCCTCTTTGAACTGGAAGTTCGCCATGCCTTTCGCGCCCAGCTCCTTGGCCCGCAGCTCCAGATCCGTGAACTCCTTGCGCGACAGCGCGGCTCCCCCGGGAAGGCGCAGCCCCTTGACCGCCCCGCCGGCGGCGAGAAGCTCCCGGAAGGGGTTTTCCCCACCGGCAAACACTTCGCCGAGCGGGCACATCGCGAGCGGGATCCGCAGGTCGGGCTTGTCGCTGCCGTAAAGGTCCATCGCCTCTTTCCACGTGAGGCGGCCGAACGGCGCGGGGATCTTGATCCCCAAAACCTCTTCGAACAAGCCGCACATAAACCCCTCGATCAACTTTTGGATGTCACCTTCCGTGATGTAGCTCATCTCGACGTCGATCTGCGTAAACTCCGGCTGCCGGTCGGCGCGCAGGTCCTCGTCGCGAAAACATTTGACGACCTGAAAATAGCGGTCGCAACCGCTCACCATCAGGATCTGTTTGAAGATCTGCGGCGACTGCGGCAGCGCGTAAAAATGCCCCGGGTTCACCCGGCTGGGCACGAGGTAGTCGCGCGCGCCCTCCGGCGTCGACTTCGTGAGCATCGGGGTTTCGATCTCGATGAAGCCGTGGCGGTCGAAGTAATTGCGCGTGAACATCGTGGTCTTGTGCCGCACACGCAGGTTTTTCTGCATCCCGTCGCGGCGAAGGTCCAGGTAGCGGTAGCGAAGGCGCAGGTTTTCGTCGACACGGTCCGTGTCCTCATCGAGCTCGAACGGGATCGGTTTCGAAGGGGAAAGCAGCAGCAGATCCTCGGCGATCAGCTCGACCGCGCCCGTTCGAAGCGACGCGTTTTCCGTCCCCTCGGGACGTTTGGCGATCCGTCCGCGCACGGCGAGGACGTACTCGCTGCGCATCGAAGACGCGCGCTCATGCGCCTCCTTTTGGATCTCCGGGTTGAAAACGACCTGCAGCACCCCCGTATAATCCCAAAGTTCGAGGAAGATGATGCCCCCCAGGTCGCGGCGGCATCGCAGCCATCCGTTGACGACGGCGGGCTGTCCGATGTGCTCCGGCCGCGCTTGCCCGCAAAGAAGCGTGCGCTGCCACGCGGCGTCGTAATGTCCCGTACTCCCTGTGCTCATTTACAAGTCCCCCTTAAGATAGCTCGCCAGTTTATCCAGCGAGACGGCCACCTGATCGCCCGAGTGAAGGTCTTTGACCCCCACGGTCTTGCTTTCGATCTCGCGGTCGCCCAGGATGCAGGCGTAACGCACCCCGGCCGACGCGGCGGCTTTCATCTGCCCCTTCATGTTTTTGTTCGCGAGGTCCAAATCGACGGAGAGGCCTTCACGACGCAACGCGTGCGCGAGCGAAAGCGCCTCCAGGCGAATGGGCTCTTCCCCCACGGCGACGATATACGCCCGGCAAAGCGGGCGCTCTCCAAAAGAAAGTCCCTGCCCCTCCATGACCAGCGCGATCCGTTCGACACCCGAGGCGAACCCGACGCCGGGGACATGGGGGCCCCCGATCGCCTCGGCGAGGTTGTCGTAGCGCCCGCCGCCGCAGACGGCATTCTGCGAACCGAGATCGCCCGAAAGGATCTCGTAAGCCGTCTTCGTGTAGTAATCGAGCCCGCGAACGAGCCGTTTATCGAGCTTGACGGAGGCCCCGAGGTGCTCGAGGCCTTTTAAGAGCGTGTCGAAGTGCGCGCGGCATTCGTCGCAAAGGCAATCGACGATCGCCGGGGCATCTTTCGTGAGCTCTCGGCACTCCGGTGTTTTGCAGTCGAGGATGCGCAACGGGTTACGGTCGTAACGCCCCTGGCAGGTCTCGCACAGCTTTTCGAAACGCGCGCCCAGAAATTCCTGCAGCCGCGCCCGGTAGACCGGACGGCACGCCGGGCACCCCACCGAGTTGACGACCACCTCGAGGTTCTTCATGCCCAGGCGGCGGTAAATCTCGCAGGAGGCGTCGATAATCTCCAGGTCCACCAGTGCGCTTGGCGAACCGATCGACTCGAAGTCGATCTGCCAGAATTGGCGATAGCGCCCTTTTTGAGGCCGCTCGTAACGGAACATCGGCCCCGCTCCCCAGAGTTTGACCGGCTGGGCGCCGGAGGCGAGGTCGTGCTCCAGATACGAACGCACGCACGACGCCGTGTATTCCGGGCGCAGGGTCAGGCTTCTTCCTCCCCGGTCCGTGAACGTGTACATCTCTTTTTCAACCACGTCGGTCGTCTCTCCGATTCCGCGGCTGAAGAGTTCCGTATGTTCGAAGATCGGAAGGTGGATCTCTCGAAACCCAAAATCGTCCGCCACATTCCGGCAGACTGAAAAAATAGTTGCCCACTTCCACGATTCGTCGCCAAGCACATCGCGCGTTCCTCGGGGCGCTTTAATCATCTCCACAGGACCCACCTCCTCGAGCATATCGCTCGCCTTCACGTCGATAACAAGAACAGCTAGCATATTATAAGGAAAAAGGAGACCGAAGCAACAGAAATTTATTCGGACACGGAAACCGCATGGCGTTCGGGGCAATCGATCAACACAGACAAAAAAAGCGCCCCTTTCGAGGCGGGGCGCTTCCGTTGATCTATAAAAAATGGCCGAATCGTTCGCGAGTGCGTCTTAATCCCCAAGAGGGGTATGACGGAAATTATTCAAAGCCAAACGAAAAAAAACGACACGTTCCC
>JAVBRL010000052.1:0-10827 GCA_031547985.1 Synergistaceae bacterium | reverse complement strand
GGGGCTTTTGACGGTGAAGATTCTCAAAAACTCGGCCCCCGCCGCGGGGCCCATCCCCCCGAGCACTCCCAGAATGGGAAGTTTTTCGAAATCTCTATCAGAAGACGACATGCCTAGAACAACTCCTTACCGGGACGGTGTCGCTCGTCCAGAATCTGGATCATGACGCGATCGCTGTTTTTCATTCCTTCTTTGCTGATCAAGGCCACGTTACGGATCGTCTCCTCGATCGATGAACCGGCAACGCCTTGAGGAACGGCGAAGTGTTCCCCCGACAACGCCCAGCGCGCGGAGAAAAACGCTTCCGCTGCGCCTGTGCCCACTTTGATGGCGCAGCTTTCCTTCGCCCCATCGCAGAGCATTCCCGCCAGGTTGCTCATGAGAAAGATCATCGCGTTTTCGATCTGAGCGGCGTCCCCTCCCATGAGGGAAGCCAGCCCGGCTGCAGCCCCCGCTCCGGCAGCCACCGTGCAGCCGCACACGGGCGACAGACGGCCCAAGCTCTTGTTGACGTAGCTCGTGGCCAGATGGCTCACGGCGAGGGCGTGGGCGATCTCGGCGTCCGTTTTGCCCAAACGCTCTCCGGCCACCGCGATCGGCAAGATCGCCGTGATTCCGTGGTTGCCGCTTCCCGCGCTGCTCATCACGGGCATCAGGATGCCCGACATGCGCGCGTCGGCCGCCGCGCTGCAGACGTAACGAATCTCGGAGCTCACGTCGTTCGCCAGGTCTCCGCCTTTCATCAGATCGCGCAGCACGCGTCCGAAGCGGCTTCCGTCGACGCACTCGCGGCACGAGGCACACTCCTCGGCGGGCGTCAGTCCGCCGGAGGCGATCGCCCGGTTCATCCGCACGCCCGCGAGCAAAAAGGCGACGTCGTCGTCGTCGATTTCGTCCGCCATCTCGAGCAGCTCGCCAAAAGAATCGGGCAGCGGCGGTGTTTTGTCTGCGGGAGCGTTTTGACGGGCCGACTCCTCGGGTGCGATCACGTCTACGCCGTCGAGCAGCAGTCGCGAGATATGGGAATGGCTCCCTTCGATCAGGCAGATCGCTTTGTGCGACGGCGTGAACACGGACGCGAGCACGTACACGCCCATGCGATCCGGATCGCAATAAATGGTCGCGCGCTCTTCGCGCACCCACTGTTCCGCTTTTTTCACATCGGCGGCGGTGCTGTCCTTGAGGACTTCCAGGCCGTTTTTCGAATGTCCGCAGAGCGCCCCCAGTGCCGCCGCAATCGCGTTGCCCCGCGCGCCCCGCGTTCCCGGGATCCCGACGGCCATACCGTTTTTATAAATGCTCGTGCTCACCGTCACGCGGACCGAGCTCACCTCGTCGCGGTCCGGCAACTCCTCGCACGCGCGCGCGACGGCGAGCGCCACCGCCCCGGGCTCCGTACACCCCAGAGCGGGCACAACCTCCCGCTGCAAAAAATTTTTCAGCATCGACATAGCCTTATCTCCTAAAAAATCTCATGGAGCCATTTTCTCGAGCTTGTTCAGCTCGTCCACCAGCGCCTTGATCTTCGGCGCCGACGCCGGGCGAGTCAGCGCCACGGGCGCTTCCACTTTCTTGCCCCAATACGCCTTGTTCGCGTCGCGGTTTTGGTTGATCACCGAGCCGCTGGCGGACAACCCCGCGAAAAGCCCCTTGGACATCGAATAGCTGTAGATCGAGGCCGTCATCGTCCCGTCGGTCGCCGCCTCGGCGTCCCGCCCCACGGGCCCCGCCGCGATACTGACGTCGCCGCCCAGCTTGAAGCTGTTGCCGCCGGTAAACGCCGAAAGTCCGTCCTTGTTCGCGATCACAAGCACGAGCCCCACGCTCTTGACCCCCAACTGCAACCCCACCATACCCCCCAGGATCGACGTGAAAGAAGGACCGTACCACCCTCCCGCGGGATTGCGCACAAGCACCAGGCCCTCGCCGCGCATGCTGCCCACAACCCCCAGCGCCGTCGCGATCATCGACGGAAAGATCGCCACTCCCTCGCACGAGGCGATCATATGCGCCATCGACGACGCGTCTTGCTCGAGCTGCATCTTCTGCAGCAGCTCCACCGCCTGGGCGATATGCTTTTCGTGCGCCGCCATCGCGAACGCCTGCTGCGGCGCCAGAAGAACCCCTAAGAACAAAACGGCGCATAAGAGTACAGAAGCTCTCATGCGCGCAACCAAACCCATTTTCATAACCCTCGCCTCCTTGGCTTAAAGCTTGCAACGCTAATCGCACATCTGCCGGATCTCTTCGACCGTGAGGAAGTGCGGATTCGTCCCCGAATTGTACTCGAAACCCTGCTCGACCGAACACCCCTTTTCCCCCAGGGCATTCACCGCGTAATCGACCGTCTGCGAAAACGTGATCGTCGGGCGGATCACGAAATGGTCTTCGAACTCGTACACCAGATGCGAATCGTCGCGCGGGCACATGACTTCGTGCAATTTCTCGCCCGGACGGATACCGACGACGCGCGTCGGTAATTGGGGCGCGACCGCCTTGGCCACGTCCGTGATGCTCGACGACGGGATTTTCGGCACGAAAATCTCCCCGCCCCGCATGCGCATGAAGGCCTTCAAGACAAAATCGACCCCCTGCGACAGCGTGATCCAAAAACGTGTCATCTGCATATCCGTGATCGGCAGCTCGGCCGCTCCTTCGGCGGCGAGCTTTTTGAAATAGGGGACGACCGACCCGCGCGACCCGATGACGTTTCCGTACCGTACGACCGCGAAACGCGTGCGGTCGAGCCCCGCGATGTTGTTACCAGCCGAGAAGAGCTTGTCCGAGCAGAGCTTCGTGGCCCCGTAAAGGTTCACCGGATTGGCCGCCTTGTCTGTCGACAGCGCGACGACTTTTTCCACCTTGCCGGCGATCGCGGCGTTGATCACGTTCTGCGCCCCGAAGACGTTCGTCTTGATGCACTCCATCGGGTTGTACTCGGCGGCCGGGACCTGCTTCAGTGCGGCCGCGTGCACGATGAAATCGACGTCGCGCACGGCCATCCGCAGGCGCGCTTCGTCGCGCACGTCCCCCAGGAAATAGCGCATGCACTCCGCGTTAAACTGCTGCTCCATCTCGAACTGCTTGAGTTCATCGCGCGAGTAGACGATCAGCTTCTTCGGCTTGTAGCGGCTCAACACCTCTTTCACGAACGCCTTGCCGAACGAACCCGTGCCACCGGTGATCAAAATCGTCTTGCCGTCGAACACAGAAATCACCCCTACTTCTTAGAAACTTAAAAACTAAAAATATTTCGCAGGGAGCATTGCTCCCTGCACCCTCTTCATAAAACCCTAATTCAAGCGATGGAAGCCCGCGCGCGCGGGGTCGCCGCGCAGCGCGGCGTCCAGGCGTTTTTCGCGCAGTGCGCGCGCGACCGTTCCGAACGCCTCGTCGGCCGCCTGCAGATAATCGCGCACGTTCGTCGGCGTGTGTGCGTACATCGCGTAGTAGAGATTCGACGCCAGAAATCCTCGATCGAGCATCTCTTGAATATAAAGCGCCTTGGCCTTGAGCGCGTCCGGCCCCTCGATGTCGAAATGGCTCATGGGGTACATCCCGCTGATCGAAGCGGCTATTTCGTGTTTCGCGAGCAGCTTCGCCCACCCCTCCTGCACCGAGCGTCCCAAGGCGACAAGATGCGACCCGACGTCGAACAGGCGGTGCTTGGAGAGCGTCGCGATCGCGGCGGCCGGTCCCACGCGCTCCGTCCAGCACGTGCTGCTGATGAACGTGCTCTGCGCGGAAGCCATCACCGACTCCGTACCGATGATTGCCGCGATCGGGTAGCCGTTGCCCAGCGATTTGGAAAAGACCGCCATGTCGGGCACGTAGCCGTAAATCAGATGCGCCCCACCCGTGTTCATGCGAAAGCCCGACGAGATCTCGTCGATCACCAGCACCGCACCCGCTTCGTTCGCCAACGCCCTCACGCCGTCGACGAACGCGGGATCGGGCGGCGAGTTGCGCAGCGGCTCGAGCACCACGGCCGCCAGTTCTCCCTTGTTTTTCGCCACGATCGCCTCGAGCTCCTCGAGCCGGTTGTGGCGGAACGGAAACGCCGTCCCCGCGAGCGCCTTGGGCACGCCGCGCGGGTCGAGCCCCGCGATCAGATGTTCGCCCAGCGCGTTTTCGGTCCCGACGTTCGCCGCCAGGTACCAATCGTGCCAGCCGTGATAACCGCAAAAGGCCACGCGGTCGCGCTTCGTGTGTGCGCGCGCGATACGCACCGCCACGGTCATCGCCTCGCCGCCGCTTCGCGTGTAGCGGACGGAATGCGCCCACGGGTGCAGATCGCACAGCAGGTCGGCGAGTTCCACTTCCTCCGGGCAGTTAAGCGACGACGACGAGCCGTTTTTGACCGCCTCGATCACCGCCGCGTCGACGTCGTCGTCGGCATAGCCCAGAATGTTGGCCCCGATCCCCGAGATGCTCATGTCCAGATATCCGTTGCCGTCGAGATCCCAGATGCGCGCCCCGCGAGCCCGCGAGTAATACCCCGGCCACACCCCCAGCGAGAACATATCCGGCCGCTTGGAAAGCAGCTGCGTCATCCCCGGGATCCGCTCCCGCGCGCGCTTTTGGATTTCGAGGCTGCGCGGCATCGCGGGCGCGTGCGTTTTTTCCGTTTGCGCTCCGGTCGCCGCGCGATCTTGGGCAAGCGATTTTTCATACCCTTCGTTGCGGTCAAACCCTTGATTCAATCGTTCGAGTTCGGGATTGCGGTCCAAAAACGCCGCCACGTCCTCGAACGAAAAAATTTTATTCACCGGATAAAGCGCTTCGAAGACGCGCGTCACCAGTTCAAAATCCTCCGGCTCGTCGACGGTCCAGCGGCGATAAGCCATGCTCTCGCCAGGTTTGACGACGTTATGAAGCCGGTAGCGCGCGCCGTCGCAGTGCACGAAGGGCAGCACATGTTCGCGCTGCGAGGGGAGTTTCGCCTCGCGCCACGCTTCTTCGAGCACGCCAAAGCGGACGACCTCGGTGTCGAGCCCGTCGGGGTAGCTGGGGTCAAGCGTGGTATTGCTCGTGTAATCCGCGCCGCTTTCGATGTGCTCCGCGATCACGCGGTCGACCACGGCCGGGTCGATCAGCGGGCAGTCGCCCGTCAGGCGAACGACATCCGTCGGCGCGTACTCCGAGGCAGCCCGGTAAAAACGGTCCAGCACATCGTCGAGCGATCCGCGAAAACAGCTCACGCCTTTTTCGCGGCACAGCTGCTCGATCGGCGTATCGTCTTCCCCCGTGCTCGTCGCCACGACGAGCTTCGCGATCAGGCGGCTGCGCTGGGCGCGTTCGATCATCCTCCAGAGCATCGGCTCGCCCAGAATCGGTTTCAGCACCTTGCCCGGCAGCCGCGACGACGAATATCGTGCCTGAATAATGGCCAGGATCATAATAGTTTCTCCATCACATGCTCGTCGACATAAGCGCCCGCACACCAGCGCTGCTGGCGCAACAACCCCACCTCGACAAACCCCGCCTTGATGAAAGCGCGGTACGAGGGTTCGTTCGGCGCGTAAATCCCCGCGATCAGTTTGCGGACGTTGAACTCGCTACGCGCGTAACGGCACGCCAGCTCGATCGCCAGCGTTCCGTACCCTTTGCCGCGCGCCATGCGGTCGCCGATCAGCAGGCCGATATCGGCGTAGCGGTGGATCGGGTGCGTGGGGCTGATCTTGACGTTGCCCACGTGGCGGCCGCTCGCCGTTTCGAAGATTCCCCACAGCGCCCCCGTCGGTGCGCCGTTCACGTCGCGCACGTACGCGCGCAGATCTTCGAGCGAGTACCCCCGCCAGCGGCTTTCGAGATATTGCGTCACCTCGGGGTCGTGCATCCACCCCATGTACTCCTCGCCGACGTCGTTTTCACTCAGAATTTTCAAAAAGACGGTTTCTTCCCGCAAAGAGGCTCCCCCCTTTTTAAGCGTCCCTCACCGAGACGCCCTTGCCGTGCAGATAGGCTTTGATGCGCACGATATCGTAGTCCCGCAGGCTCAGCATCTTGCCGATGCAACACCCCACGCATGCGCTCGAGGCGAACAGCGCCACGATATCGTCGTAGCTTCCCGCTCCGCCCGCCGCGACGACGTCCGCTTCGACCCGGTCGCGGCAAGCCGCATACAGCTCGAAGTCGAACCCCGAAAGCGTCCCGTCGCGGTCGATCGACGTCACGATCATCTGCCGCGCTCCCGCCTGCGTGAAACGCTCCGCCCAGGTAAAAAGGTCGCCATCGATTCGCTTCGTCGAGTTTTGCGCGTAAGGAACGTAGGTGTTTTCCTCTTTGCGCACATCGAGCGCCACGCACACCGCGTCCGCGCCGAGCGCGTCCACGAGCTCCGCCACAAGACGCTCGTTCGCAAACGCCGCGTCGGTGACGATCACTTTATCGGCCCCGGCGGCAAGCAGCGCACGCGCATCGGCCACGCTCGCCACGCCGCCTCCGGCCGTCAGGGGGACATGACATACTTTCGCCATCCGCGCGACCAGGTCGGGAGCGATCGTGCGCGTTCCACGCTCGGCATTCGCGTCGACGATCACGATCTCGTCGATCCCCTGGGCATCCATGATCTTCGTCTGCGAGACCGGGTCGCCCACGTCCACGAAATCCGTGAAACGCGTCCCCTTGGCCAGACGGTTGCCCATCAACGACATCTTCGCGATCAGGCGCTTGGGTTGTCGCTCACTTTTCATATTTTTCATAGCTTTCATAGCCGTTTCACCTCCGCGCTTTGCGGTTCGAAGGGCGTGTCGAAAAACCAGCGGTCCTGGTCCCACAGCTTGCGCCCCACCTCAAGCGTCGCCGGGTCGACCGCGACGGCTGGCGGGATCAGGTGCATCGCGCAGATTTCGTGGAACTCCTGTTCCGAGATCCCCAGCACCTCCAGGAAGATCGGCAGACTTGCGGGTTTCAACCCCTCGTACTGTTCGATGATCTTCATCGCCTCGTCGCGCGTCATGCGCCCGTGGCGGATATCGAGCGTCGTCAGGTGGGTCAGGCGCGAGAAGCCGCGCTTGAGATACTTGATGTAGTCGCGAATGCCGTCGAACATGCACTCGATCTTCTCATACGTCGTCTCGCCCGGCATGCCGCTTTCGAGTTCGTCCTCCTGCCAGCCGAGCTCTCGCTTGATGACCTCCACATGCTCCTTGACGTCCCACGGGTGGAACTTGCCCAGCGGCAGGCTCCGCACGCCCACTGACTCGAGCTCTTCGCGGCTGGGGTAGATATAGGGACTCAGGTTGCGCAGGTCCTCGTCGATGAAACCCGCCATATCCTCAGCCCGCATGCCGAGCACGATGCGCCGGTTGAACTTCCACTCGTCCGTCTGCTCGAGGTCGGCGAATTTGAAATACCCCTCGTACTCCCCGCCCCCCTCGCCCCAGATCAGCAGGGGAATTTTGTGCTTGACGGCGACTTGCATGGGGTACGAGAACACGCCCGCGTGGCAGTGCCAGCAGAAATCGCCCTTTCGAACCAGCGACGCCAGCATCAGTTTGCGCGCGACGCGCCAGTTCGGCGTGAACGTGATCACGTCGACCCCCAGCCTCATGAATGTGCGCCGCCTGTTTTCGATCATGCGCGGGCGCAAAAATCCGTGGTCGAACGAGACCACCAGCGGCTTGAGGCCATACTCGCGCACGACGGCCCACAGCGTGTAGGTCGAATCCTTGCCGCCGCTGAAGGGGACGATGCAATCGTAATCGTCCTTTTTGGCCTTGACTTCCTCGAAGATCGCGCGCAGCTGTTTGTCGCGCAGATCCCAATCGACTTCGCCCGCCTTCGCCTCCCAGTTGCGGCAGATATTGCAGACCCCTTCGTCGTCGAAATAAAGGGTCTCCCACGTGATCGGCAGGACGCATCGCGTACAGCGCTCCAGATTCTGCAAGTGTCATTCCTCCTTACCGGAAAAACAGAAAATGAAAGGTCAGAGCTTCCAGCGAAAAGGCTCTACCAGGGAAGTATCGGCCGATTCCAGTCCGTTAAAAAGGCTTGGGTCCAGTTCGCGAAGGGAGTTTTTGATTTCGCGCACTTGAGCGGCATCGTTCACCCCGACCACCACACGATCGATTTTGTGGGTCGCCCCCTGCGCGAGGGCAAAATTCAAGCAGGCCTCGAGCGGCGTCAGGCCTGCTTGGCGAATGCGATTTTGAATTTCTTGTAGGAAGGGAACATATGGCGCAAAGTACACCGGCAGCGTCGCTGGGGCCACAAGCAAGATCCCCTGTAAAAAACAGGATCGCGTGTGAACTTCGATTCCGTGCCCTGCGAGAACCTCCAAAAGCGGCGCGAAACGCCGGTCGATGATCGAAAACGGAACCTGCACCACGTCGGGCCAGGCGACGTCCAGCACGCTTCGCAGCTCCTCGGGCGAGTAGCACGAGACGCCGATCTTGCACACGCGCCCTTCGGCCTTCAGCCGCTCCATCTCGCTCCAGATTTCTCGTTTGTCGGGGTCGATCACGTCGGCCGCCCGGTGCGTCAAAAGCGCGTCGAGCGTGTCCACCCCCAGCCGCTCGCACGAACGCAGCGCGCTCGCGCGCACCTGTGCGCCCAAAGACACCTCGCCGGGTTCGAAGACCGGCGTCTTGGTGACGATGCGAAAAATTTTTCCTTGGTCCTCGGTGGGTACTTGCGAGCCGGAACCTTGCAAACCGCGCAAAAAATCTCCCAACACCTGTTCGCTGCTGCCGTACGCGGGCGCGGTGTCGAGCGTGTCGATGCCATACTCACATGCCAGCTCAAGCACGCGCGCAACCTCGCTCGCGGGCGTTTTGCCGCCGGCGTTCGTGACGCCATAGTCGACCCCGAATTGGACGGTCCCCAACGCCAGGCGTTCAGCCGAAAAAAGCGAAGCGTTGCCGTCAATCAACTTCACACACCTCCTCCTCAAGGCAGTCAAGGTAATTGTTCGAAAACGTAACCGCGTTCGAGCAGGATCGCAAGAGCCGGCGCCAGCCCCTCGAACGTTTCGCTCTCAGGGTGGTTCATATGGGCGAGCAGGATATCGCCCGGCTTGGCGGCAAGCGCCCGCCGCTTCACCTCCGCCGCCGGCTGCGTCGCGCCGCTGTCGAGCGTCGACGCGAATCCCGCGATTTTGACACCCAGCTCGCGGGTGATCAGGTCGATCGCCCCACTGTCGTAATAGGCCGTGCCGCAACGATACCAGCGTGGTTTTTTGCCGGTCACCCTCTCGATCTCGAGCGCGCATTCCTCCACCTCGGCACGCAGCTCCTCCCGCGAGGCCGTGCCTTGGAGGCCGTAAACCGATTTGCCGTCCACCGACGCGGGGCGGTGCCGTGCCCCGTGGTTTTGGATCGAAAACAACGGGTCCCGCGCCAGCGCCGCGAAAATTTCCGGGTTAGCCTTGATCCACATGCCCGTCATAAAGAGCGTCGCCTTGATGCCGCGCGCACGCAGAAAATCGATCAGCTCCGCGTCGTACCCCTTGCCCTTGGGGCTGCCGCAGGCGTCGAGCGTCAGGTAGAGCGTTTTTTGTCCCGGTGCGACAGGCACGCGATCAGTGACACCGGGGAGATGCTCGCCCCAGTCGCTGGTCGCCGCACCTGCCAGGCCGCAAAAAAACAAAATCAGAAAAAAGGCCCTCTTTATTTTTTTCATGAAACTTATTTTAAACGACTTTCGCCCCACGGCAAAAAGCGGGGGCCGCTTTCGCGGCCCCCGCTTTTGTGGTTCACACACGGCTACGCTTCTTTGTCGAAAATGACCCCTAACATCTCGTTGATGTTTTGGACCAAGCGCAGCATCTCGTCCGAAGGAATCTTCCGGATAATCCGTTCGCCTTCTTTGACGACCACCTGGTACTCGTCCACGTCTTCAACGTATTCGAAACTGACGTTCCGGTTGAAGATCTTCGCGGCCTCTCGAGCAACATTCATTGCTCTTTCGACGTCTTCGCGCACTTCGCGCGAAGCACCCGGCAAAAGATTATTCTTCGACTGCTCCGCGACCGGTTTGGGAGCAACAGGCGTCGGTTTCGGGCGTACTTCCGGTTGAGTCCCCGCAGGCGAGCGTGGAATTCCAATGTCGGAACTTTTTTGTTCCGTCGACATCGAAACCACGTTCATGGCTTGTCACCTCCAGCCACTGGCTCGTAATCGTGCGACTCTCCTTACACCGTCACCTTACCTTTTACAGATTGCCTGTTACTACCGGATCAGCGACAGGACGTTCTGCGGGAGCTGGTTGGCCTGCGCCAACATCGAGTTGCCAGCCTGCAGAAGGATGTTGAGCTTCGTGAAGTTCATCATCTCTTTCGCCATGTCGAGGTCACGGATGCGGCTCTCGGCTGCCGTCAGGTTCGTGCTCGACACCGTCAGGTTGTTGATCGTGTGCTCCAAACGGTTCTGGTACGCACCCAGGCTCGCCCGCTGCTTCGACACCTTGTCGATCGCGTTGTCGAGCACCGTGATCGAGCGCGAGGCCGACTCGCGGTCCGTCACCAGGACCTTGTTCAACCCCAGCGCACGGCTCCCCATGTCGCCGATGTTGATCCCCATGTCCTCGCCCTCGTTGGCGCCGACCTGGAACACCGTCGTGTTGTCCGTCAGGTGAAGGATCGTGTCGTACGTGCCACTCGTGTCGCGGGTGAGGCGGAACGTCCCCGACTCCGCGTTGTACGACGCCTTGATGTTCGCCGTGGGGTCGAACACCACGTCCACATTCGGGTGAACCACGCCGATCAACTCGTTGCCCGTCACCTTCACGCCGCTGGCGATCGTGTTGCCGTTGTGAGCATCCGTCACCGTCACACGGAACTGGTTTTCCGTCGAGTTCACGATCGTGTTCAGGCTCAGGCCCTTG
>JAVBRL010000220.1:0-5389 GCA_031547985.1 Synergistaceae bacterium | reverse complement strand
GAGGGTGTCCAGATCCTGCTCCGAAATGAAGTTCTGCGAGACGGCCGTCATGAGGGATTGCTGGTCGAATTGCCGTTTGAGCGCGAACTCCGCCATTTTGAGGTCCGTGATATCCACGGAGTGCTGCAGGTGGACCTTCTGCCCTTGCGTCCAATCGATCAGAATATCGGTATTACGGTAATAGTGTCCCGTCACCGTGTTGTGCTCCTCCCAGACGACGGGCACCAGGGGATTTTTCTCCAGTTTATAGCAGGGGCAGAACCCGCACCTTTCCGTGAAGCCCGACTGGAGTACTTTCCAGCAGATATCGCCGACGCCTTTGTCGCCGAGGCCGAAATGCTCCCTCATCTTGTCGTTGATGAACAGGATCTCGTCCGTTTGGGGGTCGGAAACGTACAGGTAGGCATCCATGCCGTTTAGGATGTTCTTCAGGACGTTCAGGGAGACCTTGGACTGTTCGGCCGCATGGTGGCTCTGTTCGAGGCGTTCACGCATATCGTCGATCGCTTTGCTGAGCGTATGGAGCTCCTGGTATCGCGCGTATTTTCGCGTATCGATCGACGCGTTGGGGTCGATGGCGCCGACGTCGTCGGCCAGGTGCGCGAGCGGCCGGAGCAGGTAGCGGTTCAGGACGCAATACAGGATTGCCATGATGGCGGCGAGCGCGGAAAACAGCAGCACAGTCGTCAGCATGAGCAGAGAATGCCCGCTCGAGTAGAGGACACGCGGGTGGTCGAGCTCCAAAACGGCGTCCCGGCCGCTCACTGGGTTTTCGAGCAGCAGCTTGGCGGAGATGGTGTCCTTTCCTTTCAGTTCATAACTTTCCGCTCCCTGCGGGTGGTCGGGGTCGGGTTCGAGGATGCGGAAATGGGTGGTCTCGAGTTTCGTGAGGTCCTTGAACTGCTTGTCCCCGTAGGCCGCAGCGAACGTGAACGTTCCGACCGCTTCTCCCTGCTCGTCGGAATGGATGATCGGCATGACACAGATCAGGTAGGATTGCCCCTGCACGATGACGAATCCGGCGTCGTAATACGGTCCCGGACCGTAGGGCTTGGCCGCCCCGGGAACATAGTTCGCGAGCACGTTCGCGGCGACGTCGGTGATACGGTCGCTTAAGCCCTCGGGGAAATCGATCCGACCTTTGCCGTCGCGCGCTGCGCGCGTTTCGGTGTGGACGTCGCGTCCCGCGGCGTCCTTGATGATCGCGAAGTCCGCCTTGTACAGCGGGATAATGGTGCCATCCGTGAAGTTGTCTTCGACGTAGTTCGGTTTTTTGCCCAGGACGTATTCATAGGTGTCGTCCCAGCTTCCCCAGGCCCGCGTGCTCGTGTGGAGATTTCCGAGCGCCGTATCGAACGCGCCTTGGATGGCGTCGCCGAGCTCGGCCATGTGGACCCGTTCCGCCTGCACGAGCAGAATCCTCATGTTCCTCAGAAAAATGCCGCTCAAGATGATGGCGCAACAGAGAACAGCGGCGGCAATCACCATGAGAACGAAGGTGCGCAGCGAACGAGACCTTCTTACCTGCTCCACGTCGTCTTCACCCGTGTGTCTATTCTTCGAAGAATTCGTATCGATCGCCACCCGATTCCTTCGCGCGATACATTGCGATGTCGGCGCTCTCGAGCAGCGTCTCCCAGTCGTAACCATCCTCGGGGTAAAAGGCGATCCCAATGCTGGCGCGTATCAAAGGAAGCGACGCGCCCGGTTCGTCGAGCGGCTTGGCAAACGAAGCGTAGATGCGCTTGACGATTTCCTCCGCGGTATCGCGTTTATGGGGTGACTCGCAGGAGAGAACGACGATGAATTCGTCTCCGCCGATCCGCGCCGCCGTGTCCGTGGCGCGCATACTTGATTGGAGCCTGCGCGCGACTTCCTTGAGGTAGTTGTCGCCTGCGATGTGACCGAACGTATCGTTGACGAGCTTGAATTCGTCCATGTCGATCAGCATGACGGCGACGCACTGGTCGGCGCGCTGGGCGAGGGCGATGTGCTGCATGAGACGGTCCTCGGCCAGAAGGCGGTTCGGCAGGCCGGTGAGCGTATCGTGATTTGCCTGCTGCCAGAAACGCTGCTCGCGCATGACGAGTTGGTCGTGGTTTTCCTTGAGGCAGGTGACCATCCGGTTGAAGGCTTTCGAGAAACTCCCCAAAAAGGCGACCTTTTGTGTGAAATCCCCGTTTGCGACCTGTTCCGCCTGCCATGTCAAGTGCCGCAAATTGGCCTGGAGCGCCTTCAAGTTGCCCCCCATGAATCCGCGCAGCTGCACCGGGTCTTCGAGCGATCCACGCGCGAGGTCGACCAAGATCTTGCGCAGAGCCATGAAAATATCGACGATCTCACGAAAAGCGTCGCTGTCCTGTAGTTCGGGGGGGATATCCTCGTCCTTGGGCGGATTGGGGGAGCAGAGGTAATTGCGCACAAGCGCAATCAGCACCTCTTGTTCCGGGAGCGGGACATCAGGGGCCTTTTCCGTTTTTTCCGGGGCCGTGTGCGCGTCTTCGGGGTGTTTTAAGAACGCTTCGTAAAGTGGGTTCGCCATTTTTTGTGATCTGTCTTTATTTCGATTCCGATCCTTCCGAGATGAGCTTCGCGGTAAAGCGGCATGTGCGGTCGCCCGTGCACCAGCAATCGATCTCTTTTACGGCGAAGGCGCTTCCGGTGAAGTTATCGATGATTCCTTTAATGAAGCCTTCGTCGTAAGTGCAGATCTCCTCGCCTGTCTCGGGCAACCCCGAGCAATCGAGGTCCTCGGCGACCGTGAGGACGAACGAACCGTTTTCCAGCGAGGTCTCCTCGAAGCGTAGGATCCCGATGTTCAGGTTCTGCAGCGACATCTGCAGGATACGCGAAAATTGATTGAAGTCACCCGTGTCGTCGAGTTGCGGCTTCATGACGTTTTCGTAGAAATGTTTCCCAGCGAGCAGCCCCGATTCGAAAAAGATCTTGTCCGTCTGTTCGGAGCCGTATTGTTCCTCAAGGATGTCCCGGATGCAAAACTGCATGAGGCGATAGACTTCCACCGGAGCGGATGCCCCGAGGTGAGGACGTCCCAGTTGGACATCCCCCAGAAGATTCCATGCGAAGGCGTATTTACGTTTACCGCTTTTGTCCTGTTCCAACATTATGCCACGTCTCCTTTCTCGGAGCGTCGTCATCAAGCGTGATAACTACAAAAGTAATGAGCCATAATATTTTCTCATAATTTTTTTCAAAAAGCAAAACAGGTGATGTAGAAAGTGGTTACGTTAAAATAATAACTGAAAGGGAGCGAAAAAACGAGGTGGCTAGAGGCATGAAGATGATGAAAAACGCGTTGTTGTGCGCATTGGTCCGACTTATCGCGCTATTTTGTGTTGCGGGCGCTAGTGCGGAGGGCGCGTCATGGGACGTCGTTGTTGTGGGGGCGGGAATGAGCGGATGTGCGGCGGCGATTCAGGCCGCCCGCATGGGCGTTTCCGTGGCGCTCGTCGAAAGTACGGAGTGGGCCGGAGGGCAGAGCACGGCCGCCGCAGTCTCGACGCTCGACGATATGGGGCGCACGCGCACGGGGATATACGGCGAATTTATCGAGTGCGTGCACCGCGAATACGCGCGCCTGGGGCGCAACACGAACATCTGCCTGTGGGGAGGCGACACGATCGCCTTCGAGCCCGCCGTGGGGCGGCGGATATGGATGGACTTGCTCCGCGAGGCCGGGAAGGTCGATTGCTTTTTCGGCTACGAAATCGAAAACGCGACGCTCGTGCCGCAAGCGGGAAAGAACGATAAAAAGCGCCTCGTGTCCGTACGCGCGCGAAGCGTGCACGGCACGCGCGATTTCTCGGGGAAAATTTTCATCGACGCCACGGAGTGCGGTGACCTGATCCCGCTCGCGGGCGCGCGCTACCGTGCGGGCAACGGCGTTTCGCCGCGTATCGACCCCGAAGCGGCGATTCAGGACATCACATACGTCGCGGTCGTGCGAAAATTCCCCCCCGGCGCTTCGCCCCTCGTGGCGGCCGAAACGGCGAGCGACGACGCGTGGATGGAGAGCTTTCGCGCGGTTGTGGCGAAAGGCGGCTCCACTTGGCCCGGGCAGGCGCCGTACGACTTTGCCTCGCACAACGCCTACCGAGCGATGCCCGATCCCGAAAGCCCGATAAGCCCCGATATCGTCCAGGGGGACGAGCCCGAGACGTGGAGCGCGATTACGAAGACGGCGATCAACTGGGCCAACGATTTTCGAGGCGTCACGGCCCGCTACCTCGAAGACCGCGCGCACCGCGCGTCGGTCGACCGCGCGGCGATGCGAAAGACCGCCGCATTCATCCGCTATATGCAGACGGCGCTCGGCGAGGCGCGATGGTCGGTCGACGAGAGCCAGGGGTTCGCGAATGCCCGCATCGGTGCGGACGACCCGAACGCGCGCCTTTTCGCGCATTTTCCCCCGATTCCGTACGTGCGCGAGTCGCGGCGCCTTGTGGGTCTGCGAACGCTCGCCGCGCGCGACATCCGCCGCGATCCGGTACTTGGGCGCGCGCTCAAAAACTTCAAAGACGCCGTGAGTTTGGGAGAGTACCAGATCGACATCCATGGCTCCCACGCCGACGGCGATCTGGAGGCGGACCTCGGTGAGCACGCTTCGGATTTTCCCAAAGTCTGGGTGGGCAGCGAAGGCGTTTTTCAGGTTCCCATGGCGTGCCTGATTCCGGAGTCGACGGACGGATTGTTGGCCGCCGAAAAAAACATCTCCGTCTCGCGCATGGTCGCCGGGGCGAGCCGGCTCCACCCCGTCGTCACACATACGGGGCAGGCGGCGGGAGCGCTTGCCGCAACTTGCGCGCGCGGCGGTATCGATCCGCGCTCGTGCGACGCCCGGATCGTGCAGGACGCGCTTGTTCGCGCGGGGCAGGCACTCTCAATGCGTTCGTTCGAAGACGTTCCGGCGGATAAAAAAACGCTCCTATGGGCCAACGCGCAACTTGCCGTGCTCCATGAGGTGCTGCCGCCGCTGGGGCGCACGATCTGGGGCGCGGATTTCCCCATCCGCCGCCGCGAAGCGGAAGCGCTCGTCGCGTGGCTTTTTGAAAAGCTTCCCGCGGGAGAAACGAAGGGAAACGACGCAAAATACGTGAACCGCGAGGCGTTCGGGCAGATCATGGCGCGCATCGGCGCGCCGGCGGGTAATTTTTTTGCGTTTTCCGCGTTCCCCACGTCGCACGACCTGTCCGTCACGCGTGGCGAAGCGCTGCGCGCGTGCATGGACCGCTGGAGATTTTTATCCGGTTTATCGGGGCGGGAAGAGAATTTTCCCCTCGAAGATCATTAAACACCCGACGGCGATTAACGTGATCGCCGCCATGAAGGCCACCGTGAAGACGGCGACGCCGGGGTTCACGAACAGCAC
>JAVBRL010000161.1:0-16344 GCA_031547985.1 Synergistaceae bacterium | reverse complement strand
GTCGCCTCGTTTCCGGCAGCGAAATTTTCCATATACATGAAAAAACGACCGAGGCCTTTCCGTGGCACGCATGGCTTGCTCATGCGCGCCGCCAAAATCCTCGGTCGCTTGTTTGGGGGTGTTGCGTTATTTTTTTGTTTTGGAGCTTTTTGTTACGTTTGGTACTTGCGTTACGGGTGTTTCTCGGCTTGTTGCAACGGGTCATCTGCGCGCGCGGATACGGATGGAATGGGGCGCGGGTGGTGCTAAAAACGAGACGTCTCTATAAAGGTAAACTGCGCGGACATGTCCTAAAACGCAACCAGATTTTTGAAATTTCTCGTTTTTTGTTTCGTCAACGGACGATAGCGAGCTCTTTCGCGAGCTGCAGAAAATAGTCCTCGACCGCCGTTTTGTCGATGTCTTTCAGCAAAATGGGGTCATCCAGGAATGTTGTTACTTTGACGAGGTTTTTCCCCAGTTGCAGCGTATTGATCGGATAATCGAATTTTCCTCGGGCGAGCTTTAGGAGTTCTTTGAAGTCGAAGGCGTATTGGCGGTGGATTTCGAAAAGGTCGATGTAGTCGCGTCCGCGCGCCTGTTGGGTGAGGGTGAAAACTTTGTTGACGGCGATGTCGAGGACGCTGTCGACCTGTAGGTTGCCGCGCGAGGGGCCTTTTTCCAGCCGTGCGAAAGGGTACAAAGTGAACTCGACTTTGAGGCTGGAACGGTCGGCGAATGCGAGAAAAAACAGGTTGCGATTGAATGATTGCTGGTATTGCAAGGATCGGGCTGAAAAATCGCCTTTTTGGGAAAGCAGGAAGAGGCTCAAAGCTCCCACATCGAATTCGTTCTCCGAAAAGAAATCGAGATCTTCGGAAAAACGATGATGGAGGTAGAATTCGCTGAGAGCAGTTCCGCCCGAGAAGTAAAAACTCTCATGGACCTGAGGGCAGCTACCGGCGAAATTAAGAAAGTCGATCTGGTGTGGGGTGAGCAGGCTTTTTGCCATAGAGCACGTACTCCAGAAAGTTGCGCGTATCCGAGTCGATGGCCAAGACGGACAGGTATTTCTCGAGCTGCTTGCGATCGAGAGTTTCCCCCTCGGACAGGCCGAAATTCAGCAGTTGTTCCAACTGCCAGATTTCGTATTCTCTCGAATTTTCCTTGAAACGCGATGTATCGACCGACCAGTTTTTCATAATCTTTATTATACCAAAAGCGGTGCCTGAATTTCACGTGCGCCCCTGCGTCCTTTGCTTGGTTTTCGAACCGGTCAAATGGCCGGTGTTTCGTCGCGCGCGCTTCTTGGTATAATTTAGGACGGTTTTTTCGCAAAAAGGTGGAGTGAGACGAAATGTTCAAAGGAATTATGAAGACGTTGGGGCTCGACCCCAACGAGCGCGCGCTTTCGCGATATCGGCGGACCGTCCAAGTCGTCGCCTCGTACGAGGAGCGCGTGGCGTCGCTTTCCGACGAAGAACTCAAAAACACGGCGGTTGATTACCGCGCCCTGCTCGAAGGCGGGCGCGAACTCGACGACCTGCTGCCGGAGGTGTTCGCGCGCGTGCGCGAGGCGTCGCGCCGGACGCTGGGGCTGCGGCACTTCGACGAACAGTTGATGGGCGGCATGGCCCTGCACGAGGGCAAGATCGCCGAGATGAAAACGGGCGAGGGCAAGACGCTCGTGGCCACGCTGGCCGTGGCTTTGAACGCGCTCTGTGGCAAGGGTGTGCATATCATCACGGTGAACGACTACCTGGCCTCGCGCGACGCGCAGTGGATGGGGCCCGTGTACGGGGCGCTGGGGCTTTCCGTGGGCGTCATTTCGCCTTTCATGGAGCCCGAGGAGCGCACCGTCGCCTATCGCAAGGACATCACGTACGGAACGAACAGCGAATTCGGCTTCGACTACCTGCGCGACAACATGGCGCTGGCGTTTTCGCAGCAGGTGCAGCGCGGGCACTTTTTCTGCATCGTCGACGAGGTCGATTCGATCCTGATCGACGAGGCGCGCACGCCGCTCATCATCTCCGGCCCGTCGGAGGACAGCACGGAGCCGTACCGCACCGCCGACGAAGTGGCGCGGGTGCTTGTGAAGGGCGAGGATTTCGAGGTCGACGAGAAAGAGCGCAACATCGCTCTCACGGAGCGCGGCATCGCCAAATGCGAGCAGAAGCTCAAACTGCCGAAACTCTTCACGGATTACGGCAGTTCGGAGCTCGCGCACAAGATCGTCCAGTCGCTCAAGGCGCGCTACCTGTTCAGCCGCGACGTGCACTACGTCGTCAAGGACGGCGAGATCGTGATCGTCGACGAGTTCACGGGGCGCCTGATGTTCGGACGGCGCTACTCCGACGGGCTTCATCAGGCGATCGAGGCGAAAGAGCGCGTGCGGATCGGGCGCGAGAACCAGACGCTCGCCACGATCACGTTGCAGAACTACTTCCGCATGTACAAAAAACTCAGCGGCATGACGGGGACGGCGCTGACCGAATCCGAAGAGTTCAAGGAGATCTACGGCCTCGAAGTGCTCGAGATTCCTACGCACCGCGAGATGATCCGCGCCGACCAGGCCGACGTGATCTTCATGACCGTGAACGACAAATACGCCGCCGCCGCCGATGAGGTGGCCGAGGCGCATGCCGCCGGACAGCCGGTGCTGCTGGGCACGACGTCGATCGAGAACTCCGAGCGCGTGAGCAAGCTCCTAAAGGTTCGCAAGATCCCGCATGACGTTTTGAACGCCAAGTTCCACGACAAGGAGGCGACGATCATCGCGCAGGCCGGTCGGCTGGGTGCGGTGACCGTGGCCACGAACATGGCCGGGCGCGGAACGGACATCATCCTGGGCGGCAATGCGGAGTTCCTGATGCGCGAAGAGGCCGCCAAAAACGGCATCGAAGAGGGAAGCGAAGAATACGCGCGCCTCGCCGAGGAGTATCGCAAGCAATGTGCCGAGGAACACGACAAAGTCATCGCGGCGGGGGGCTTGCGCATCATCGGTACGGAGCGGCACGAGTCGCGCCGGATCGACAACCAGTTGCGCGGACGCGCGGGACGCCAGGGAGACCCTGGGTGCAGCCGTTTTTACGTGGCGCTCGAGGACGACCTGCTGCGCCTTTTCGGCGGCGACCGAGTGCAGGGACTGATGACCAAGCTCGGAATGGAAGAGGGCGAATCGGTCGAGCACTCGCTGCTCACGCGGGCGATGGAAAACGCCCAAAAAAAAGTGGAGGAGATGCACTTCGATATCCGCAAGCAGCTCCTCTCGTACGACAACGTCATGAACCAGCAGCGCGAGGCCGTCTACTCGGAGCGCAACGCGATCCTCTCGGCCGAGGACATGACCGGCCGCGTGTGGGACATCCTGGAGGACACGGCCAGAGCCTGTATCGATAAAGCGTTTGCCGAAAAATCAAAAGACGACGAGGAGCCCGATGTCGAAGGGTGCAAGCTGCGCCTCAAAAGTCTCTTCGACTCCGGTGTGGCCGAACGCCTGAACGGTTTCGAGCTGCCGCGTGAGATCGAGGAGGCCAAGGAGGCCGTCGTGGAGGAGCTTCGTGACCGTTTCGACAAAAAGACGGCCGAACTGGGCCCGGAGATGGCGACGAACCTGTTTCGGTTCATCGTGCTGCGGGTGCTCGACGACCACTGGAAGGAGCACTTGCTGGCGATGGACGAGCTGCGGCGCGGCATTGGCCTGCGGGCGATCGGCCAGAAGGATCCGCGCCTGGAGTATCAGTTCGAATCGTTCAACCTGTTCCAGGAGATGCTCGAGCAGGTTCGCGAAGGGGTCTGCATGTACGCGCTGCGTGTGCAGGTGGCCCCGCAGGCGCAAACGCGCGCGCGGACGCCGCTGCGCGAAGGGCGCGAAGCGGTGATTCCGCTGATCTATCAAGGCGGCGGCGCGCATGAGGAGGAGAATCCAGGAGTTGAGGCGACCCAGCAGAGGACGCAGCCGATCCACAAGGGGCCCAAGGTGGGGCGCAACGACCCGTGCCCGTGCGGAAGCGGCAAGAAGTACAAACACTGTTGCGAGAAACAGGGGTGATAGGTGTATGAATCGCGGTTTTTCGGGGCATCGCTGGAAAAAAACGCTGGCGTCGGCCCTCTTTTTGGCATTCGTCCTGCTTAAAATTCCGTTCACAAGCGAGGCGGCGGAGCTTAAGAAGTTCAAAAGCGACTGGAACATCCGCGAAGACCTGATGCGCCTTTCCAAGGAGGCTCCGTCGCTGACGTCGCTTGGCGGCGGCGAGGGGATCATCTGGATGCGGCATGTCGACTACGAACTCACGGCGGCGGGAAGCATGATGCGGCACGAACGCTGGCTTCTGCTGGCAGGGCAGGCGCTGCCCGATTCGTGGATCGAACGGCAGATCGGCATTCCACCGGGGAGCCACATGGAAGTGGGGATTGCCGGCTGGTACAACCCGATGACCACGGTGCGCGAAGGGACGCTCGAGTTGAAGGCGAACGAGACGCCCGACGGGCAGACCGTCACGTTTTCCGTGCCTAAAGAGGTCGCGGGGCGTGTCGTCGCGATCGAGTACCTGATCGAAAACGAACGGCACTACTTTTTGGACGACGCGCTTTTCCTGGCGTACGACCTGCCCGCATGGGAGCAGCGCGTGTCGGTGCGTGCGCCGCTCGGCAAGGAGTTTTTCTGGTCGGGGAGGGCTGTGGGCGATCCCGTGCACAGCCGGGAGGATATCACGGACCGGTACGTCTGGACCGTGATGAATCAGATGCGCTGGCGTCCCAACGGTATCATCGCCGATCATCGTCCCGCCGTTGTCTTCAGCACGCGCGAGGGGCTCGTCAACGCACTCACCACGGTCGAGAAGATGAGCGAGCCGTTTTTGTCGATGCCGGCGGATGCGTTGCAGCAAGCGGCGCAAGGCGCCCAAGGTTCGCGCGCCGTTTCGCAGGTCCTCGCGTTGCTGCGTGGCGTACGTTCGCAAAAACCGTTCGCCCCGGCGAATGCCGTGCGTGACGTCGCGCATGTGCGCGCCGATACGCAGTGGACGCAGTGGGAGCAGGCCTTTTTGCTGGCGGGTTGGTTCCGCTCGGCGGGGTATAAGACCCGCCTTTGGTGGCTGCCGAACATCGCCGTCAACGGAAACGCCGAGAAAATTCCGGCGGGAACGGCGACGTGGGCTTTGCCCGTCGTTGGCGTGACGATCGGAGGAATGGAGCTGCTGTGCGTGGCCGGGCAGTCGTACGAGCCGCAGGCCGTGCCGTTTCGGCTGTCGGGCGAGACGCTCTACACGCTCGAAGGCGCGGAGCCGGTGACGAAAAAGCTCTCCGCGGGATCGGCCGGCAGCAACCGCCTTTCCGTCGCCTGGAACGGGCGGCTGGCCGAAAACGGGACTTTCTCCGGCGAAGTGACGATCTACGCGCTCGGGGAGTGGGATGCGGTGCTGGGGCTTTCCGGACAATCCTCCCGCAACGACGAAATCGCCGCGTTCCTCAAACAGTTTTTCCTGATCAGCGCGCAGAACCTCGATATCCGCTCTGCCAAGGTGACCCCGAACGGCACGGGTTACAAGATCACGGCGCAGACGACGTCGGCTTCCGGGATCCCGTCGGGCCAGGACATCCTACTGCGGCTTCCGGGGATGATCCCCGATGCTTTGAAGGACATCGCGCAACGCAAGCCGGAGTTCTTCCTGCGCTTTCCGTTTATCGTGGAACAAACGGTGCAGGTCGCGACGCCACCCGGGTACGGCACGATCCTGCTTGTACCGGCCGAAAAACGGGAAAACGACGGCATGGCGTACGAGGAGTCGCTCACGCACTGGCCGCGAAAGGGAATTCTGAATGCGTCGTTCAAGTGGACCGTCAAGAAGACGCGCGTCACGGAGCAGATGATGCAGCCGCTGATGGAAGAGCTCTCGTTGCTCACGCGCTGGTCGGAACTGACGGTTCCGTTGCGAAAGAAATGACGTTTCGTTTTGCAGGGTATAATAAACGCAGAATGAACGCAGGAGGTTGACGGTTGTGGACGAGAAAAAAGAACGGCTCGAAAAATTGCTGACGCAGGTGGTCGCGGATTTGGCCCGCGAAAAAGATGTCTCGCTGCCGGATGATTTTTGCGCGCAGCTCGAGCGCCCCCGGCATGAAGGGCATGGCGACTGGGCCACGAATACGGCGATGCAGCTCACGAAACGTTTCGGCATGCCGCCGAGGGACCTGGCATCCGAAATCGCCTCGCGGTTGCGGACGGTGCCGGGTGGCGACCTGATCGAAAAGATCGAGATCGCGGGGCCCGGCTTCATGAACATCACGCTCAAATCCGCCTGGGTCGCCGACCTGATCGCGGATATCCTGGCCAAACGAGACGATTTCGGTCGCTGCAATATCGCCTGGGGCAAGAAGGTCCAGGTCGAGTACGTGAGCGCCAACCCCACGGGGCCGCTGCACATCGGACACGCTCGTGGCGCGGTCGTGGGTGATATCCTCTCGAGTGTGCTCGAGTTCTGCGGCTGGGAAGTCGGTCGCGAGTACTACATCAACGACGCGGGCAACCAGATGGAGCTCCTGGGCCGTTCGACGCAGGCGCGTTACTTCGCGTTGCTGGGGCGCGAGGCCGAAGCGCCGTTCCCCGAGGACGGCTACCAGGGAGACTACCTGACGGACATCGCGCAGTCGATTTTAGACGCGCAGGGAAAATCCCTGGCCGATAAGCCGCTGGCCGAGACGCTGCCCCTTTTCACCGACGAAAGCTACCGCCAGATCCTGGCGACATTTCGCAAGGACCTGGGCGACTTCGGCGTGCTGTTCGACGTGTGGTTTTCCGAGCGCAGCCTTTACGATGGGGACGAGGTCGAAAAATCAATCGCGGCCCTCAAGGAGCGCGGCTTCGCCTACGATCAGGACGGTGCCGTGTGGTTCAAATCGACGCACTTCGGCGACGACAAAGACCGCGTGATGATCCGCGCGAACGGCGTGCCCACGTATTTCACGTCCGACGTCGTCTACTTGAAGAACAAATACGACCGCGGGTTCGACTACCTGATCTACGTCTGGGGAGCCGACCACCATGGCTACGTCCCGCGCATGAAATCCGTCAACGAGGCGTTTGGCGGCAAGGACGAGGCGTTCGTGGTCGTGCTGATCCAATTCGTCAGCCTGCTTCGCGGCGGCGTGCCCGTGGCCATGTCCAAGCGCGCGGGAAGCTACGTGACGCTGCGCGAGGTACTGGACGAAGTCGGCCCCGACGCCATGCGCTTTTTCCTCGCCATGCGTCGCTGCGACAGCCATCTCGATTTCGACCTCGAGCTCGCGAAGAAATCGTCGTCCGACAACCCGGTCTTCTACGTGCAGTACGCGCACGCGCGCATCTGCAGTATCCTGCGCGAGGTGGCCGCGCGCGGCGTCGCGATGCCCGCGATTACTCGCCTCGACGTGTCCGTACTCACCGATCCCACGGAAGCGGCGCTCGTCAAGACGCTCTCGCGCTTTCCCGAGGAGGTCGCCAAGGCCGGCACGGAACTCGCGCCGCATCGGATGGCGTTTTACGCGCAGGAGCTTGCCGAGTCGCTGCACGCGTTTTACAACGCGCAGCGCATTCTGGGCGTCGAAGAGGACGTCATGAACGCGCGCCTGCTGCTGGTGGAAGCCACGCGTGTCGTGTTGCGCAACGTGCTGCGAATCTTGGGGATCTCCGCGCCGGAGAAGATGTAGCGGCGAGAGCCGCGCCCCGAAAGCCGAAAAAATGCCGAAGCTGCGCTGGGTCCTGCTCACCTCCATCGCCCTCTTCGTCGTCGCGATCACGATGACGTCGTTCGTGTTGGAGTGGCGGAAGATCGACGTGCTCTCGGGCGTACTCGACGACCGTATGCTCGAACTGGCGGAGGAGCGTCGGCGCAACCAGGCCTTGAAGGAAAAGATCGACTACTACCGTACGCCGGCGGGCGTGGCGCGCCTCGCGCGGGAGGATTTCAACCTCGTGCTGCCGGGCGAGGAGATCTACCGCATCGAAATCGTCTCTGGCGAAGTGCAAGCCGTCCGCCAAGATCCCACGCAGGGGACGAAAAAACCGTAACACTAGAAAGGAGGCGACAAACGTGGAACAAGCGGTTGCCAATGTAGAAAACCTGGGTTTGCCGCTTTCGATGCGCAAAAAAATCAGGAGCAAGAAAGTGCTCATCAGAGAGGTTCCAAACGGAATCCTGATCTCTCCCTTGAAGACGCCCCCCAATTTGAGGGGAAAGTACAAGGGCGAATTCTCGACGGAGCAGTATTTGGCACAAAAGAAAAAAGACAAGGAAATTGAAGAGTGAAGCCAGTATATATGCTAGATGCTTGTGCTTTGATTGCCTATTTGTCGGACGAGCAAGGCGCGAAAGTTGTTGAAGATCTACTTGTTCAAGCCGCTAACGGAATAATCGTTGTTATAATGCACAAGATAAATTTACTTGAAGTTTATTACGGGATTTATCGTCACTGCGGCAAAGAACGTGCCGGTGAAATGCTGGAGGATATTGCTCAAAGCGGTATAAAGTTAGTTGATGGTTTTACAGCTCAAGGTTTTCTGGAGGCCGGACGTTTAAAGGCGACTTACAAGGTGTCCTTGGCTGATGCGGTTGTACTTGGTGAAGCGTTGGCTCAAAAAGCGACGCTCCTTACTGCTGATCATCATGAGTTTGATGCGGTTGAGCTGGCAGAGAAGATCTTGTTTAGCTGGATACGCTAATGGCTGTTTTGCGAAGAGCGCTGCCTTGAAAAAACGCGCCGGGTCCTTCTGGGGGATCCGGCGATTTTTTTGTATAATCATTAATAATATATCTCTTCCAAAAGGAGCCTGTTTGATGCGAGCGAAAACACGTGTTTTATCCATTGCTCTGGGGTTTGCGCTGATCTTTGCCTCGCAGGCTTTCGCCGCGGACCTTACGATCTATACCTCAATGAAACAGTCGCTCGTCGATAAATTGCGCGCCGCTTTCGAGAAGCAAAATCCCGAGCTGTCCGTGAATTGGGTTTCGGACAGTGCTGGCAAGCTGATGGTGCGGATCGCCGCCGAGCGCAAATCCGGCAAAATCGAGGCCGACGCGCTTTGGACGAGCGAGGTGCCCGATTTTTACGCCTTGAAGGCTGAAGGGCTGTTGGAAAAATACGTCTCGCCGGTAGCGAGTCGGCTCACCAATCCCTTTCCCGATTTCGACGGGAGCTTCACGGCCGTTCGCCTTGGCACGATGGGCATCGCCTACAATCGCAAGCTGGTGAGAAAGCCGCCCGCGAGCTGGCAGGATCTTTTAGCACCGGATAATAGAGGCTTTTTTTATCTCGCCAACCCCGCCGAATCGGGAACGGCCTACATGGCGGTGACCCTTCTGGCCAAGTGCTTCGGGTGGGAGTTCTTTGAAAAGCTCGCCGCGAATGGTGCGCATGTGGGGGCGGGAGTGGAGCGCTTGGTCGATGACGTCGCAACGGGCAGAATTCCCATGTGTCTCGCGGTCGACTACATCGCGAACGACCGGATCGCTCGCGGTGCCGATATGGCGCTTGTCTACCCGCGCGAAATGCTGGTGGTTCCGAGCCCTGTGGCGATTTTGAAGAAAAACTCGGATACGGCGGCGGCGAAAAAACTGGTCGATTACCTGCTTTCGCGAGAAGCGCAGGAGATCGTCGCGCGCGAGGGCACGCTGCCCACTCTGGCCGAAGCGGCTTCGCAAAAACTGTTTATCGGCCTGCCAGCCGCTATCGACGCCATGGCGCGGGCGATTCCCATCGATTACGCGTTCGTGGGCGAGAAAGAAAAAAATCTGGCGAAGTTCGCCAGGATCATGAAAGGCAAGAAATAAAAGCGTTTTTGCAAGGGAAACTTCCCCCCGCACCCCCTCTTCGAAAAAATTAAAAAATTTATAAAATTATTTAAATCCCAGCAACGCGTTTAGAATATTGCTTTTGATTCCGGCGCTCTCGCCTTCGAGGTCGCCCAAAAGTTTTTTCATGCGAAGGCGCGAACTGGTAGCCGCGAACGGACAATCGGACTCGATCACCGGCAGGCGAAGCCGTGTTGCTTCGAGAGCGATGCGCCGCTCCTCGACGAAGACGAGCGGGCGGATCACGCGCACGTCCGAACGTTCCATCAGCATATGCGGCTCGAAGGAGCCGAAACGTCCCGTGTAAAAGAGGTTCATCAGCGCCGTCTCGGCGACGTCATCCTTGTGGTGCCCGAGCGCTAACACGTTGCACCCGCGTTCGCGCGCGTGGGAACTCAAAATACCGCGTCGTAGGTGTGCGCACAAGCCGCACGCCGAAGAGGCGCGATTTTCTTTTATGATGTCGAAAATAGGGTAAGTTTCGATTTCAAACGGAATTCCCAAGCTTGCCAAAAACGCCGCTTGCGCGTGTGTGTCGCGGGGTGCGGCGTCTGGCGAAGCGGTGTCGATCAAGCACGCGCGAAGCGAAAACGACACGGGGCTGTGTTGTTTCAGGCGTGCGAGTGCGTACGAGAGAACCAAACTATCCTTGCCGCCTGAAAAACCGATCAGGATCCGGTCGTCCGGGCGGATCATCGCGAAATGCGCGATGGCCTCGCCGGCTCGGCGGCGGATGGAAGCGCTCAAGTCAAATGTAAGGTGCGCTTTTGGAGAGGTTTTTGCCTCCAATTTTCAAACCCTCCGTTTCCGATTTCGTGTGCTAGAATAAGGACCTACGCATTTTGCCATCGTCGCCATTTTAGCTCACAGGAGACAGTTTATGGAGTCTACGAAGAAAATGCGCGTCTATGTCGCGGATAGCTATCGTTTGTTTGTGGACGGAATACTCGCCCTGCTCGGGCGAGAACCGGATATTGACGTCGTCGGTACCGCTACGGACGTTTCCTCGACGATTCAGGGTGTCAAGGCATCCGCCCCGGACGTCTTATTGTTCGATTTCGGCCTCTCCCAGGTTCAGGGGAGCGAGTTCGTGCGGGAGTTGGCCTCCGACCTGCCGCAGTTGCGATATATCGTCATCTCTAGTTCGGACGGCGAGAAAAACCTCGATATCTGGAGCTCCGCCGGCGTCCACGGTTATGTGCTCAAGACGTCCGCAACGCGCGACGTGCTGACGGCACTGCGTTCCGTGGCGAAAGGAGAAATTTACGTCGACGTCCGAGTGGCCGACAAATTCTTTGGGGGTTTCAACAAAAAGAAGGAACGGCAACGACGTGTCGAGGAGCTCACGATGCGTGAAAAAGAAGTACTCTACTGGATTTCCCAAGGATTCAACAACGCCCGGATCGCCCAGCAAATGGTGCTCTCCGACAAAACGATCAAAAACCACATCACGCACGTTTTGAAGAAATTGCAGCTCGACGACCGCACGCAGGCGGCCGTCTACGCGTGGAGGATCGGGCTCGCCAAGAACCCGGAAGATTACCTGAACGAAATCTCTTAAAAACGCGCAAAAAAAAGACGGCCCCTTTGAAAGGGGCCGTCTTTTTGTGTTTATGCGTTTATTTTTTAGCTGCTACTGCCGTTCAACTGTTGGAGGGCACTCGAGAAACTCGACATCTGCTCCTGAAGCTTCGCCATCTGCTGCTCCATCTGCGAGTACTGCTTGTACATGTTCGCTTGCCGGTCCTTGAGGCGCTGCTCTTCCTCCGAGATCTTTCGCGTGAGCGTGTTGATCTCCGACTGCAGCGAGTTGATCGCGCCGGCCACGCGCCCTTTGGTGCCGACGGCGTACTTGCCGTATTCCACCTGCGTGTTTTCCACCAGGTTCGCCATCAGCGTGTCGATCTGCGTGGCCGCCGCCACCATCAGCGCCGAGACTTCTTTCTCGTTGCGCGTCATGGCCTCCATGAATTTGTCGGCGTCGAACTGCAGCTGACCCGTTTTGCCGTCGCTGCCGTCCTCTTTGTAGGTGGAGATCCCCACGGACGCGAGCGTCGTGTAGCTCTGGTCGGCGTGAAATCCCAAGAGCGAAAGATTCTCGCCCAGAGCCGTCTGGCCCGCCTCGGGCTCGATGGAAAGCGCGCGCGCGTTGTACGTGTAATCCACCGAATAGGAGACCCCCCCGACAGGGCGGTTCGAGCTGATCCATTTGATCTGGTGCTCGATCTTGCCGTCCGCCCCGGTGACTGAGGTGAGCACGAAATCGCTCCCCTCGGTGTAGACCTTGTCGCCGGAGGTGACCTTGACTTTGCCGCTGATGGGTGCGGTGCTCACCGGTGCGAACGGCAGCACGTCGTACTCCTTTGTTTTGTCGCGAGCGACGTTGTGCTGGACGGTCGACTGCGCCTGCTCGGCGCTGGTCGACTCGATCACGAGCTGCCCGTCGCGGATCGTCACCGAGATGGGAAGCGCCTTGCCCGAGCCGCTCTTGTTGACGTCGACGGCCTCTTCGATTTTCTTTTGGATTTTCGTCAGCGAATCGCTCGGTTCGACCGTGATGCGCCCCTGCAACCCCTGGACGTTGATCAGGAACTTGCCGGAGATGCCGAGCGCCTCCGTGGTGTTCGCCATCTTTTTGGACGAAATCGCCCCCGGGATGATGGAGAAGGGGTTCATCATCAGGTTGCGCATCTGCGACTTGATTGACCAGAGCAGGCTATCGCCGTGGAGGATGCCGTAACGCCGCTGGAGTTCCTCTTTTTGGCGGACGACGTCGTACTCCTCCTGCACGCTGTCGTAGGTTTGTTGGGCGCTTTCGTCGACTTCGGACAGTTTTTTGTTGATCCAGTCGATCACTTCGTTGTAGCTTGTGATGAGCTGTTCCCACGCCGTGATGGCGGGTTCCATGTCGCTCGTGATGTCCATCACCACGTCGCCGGCGCCCACGAGTTCGAGCGTGACGCCGCCGATGAGGTCGTCGATCGTATTGCTCGAGCGCGTGACCTGCACGCCGTCGATCTCGAAGATCGCGTCCTGCGCTTTCGAGCTGTTGGCCATCAGCCCCAGCCCGCCGTTGAGCTTGTTGGCGGAGACGAGCACGCCCTCGATGTCCTCGAGCGTGTACTCGTTGTAGTTGGTCTGGTACTTGTAGTCGTCGGCGATCTCCGCTCTGACTGAGTATGTTTTGCCGGACGCAGGGCCCTGTTTGAGCCACGTGATCTCCTGCGTTGAGGGGTCATACGTGAAGTCGACCCCGGAGCGGTAGCGCTTGCCGTCTGCATCTTCGACCACGTAGGTGTACTGGTTGCCGGTGATCGTGGGGCCGTCCGGAATGGAGATGGGAGTGCCGATCGTCGTGTCGCGCGTGTAGCTGCCGGAGACCTCGACCGCGTAATCGTACGTGACGTTGAACGTCTCTCCCTGCGCGGGACGGCTGTCCGACAGCCACGTGATGGTGCCGTTCGTGGAGTCGTACGTGAAGTGCACTCCCTCGAGGTAACGGTTGGTGTCGTCTTTTTTGATCTCTTTGATCGCCGGCGGATACGACCCGGCGATTGTCTTTTCGTTCCCGGGGCCTTCCGGCAGGCTCGCGTTGTAATCGGGGTTGGGGATGTCGGCGGCGCGGGGGAGGTACGTGATGTAGTCGTAACCGAGCGACGGATCGCTCGCGTCCTTGAGGATCCCCGGGGCCATCGTGAGCGTCTCGCCCGTTTTGGGACCGGAGGCGCCGAGTCCCGTGGCCGAAGACTGGATGGAGAGGCGGTTGTCCACGATCTTGGCCTCGATCGGCAACGAGTTGCCGAACTGATCGGTCAGCTTGCCCAGCTTTTGGTTGATGTCGCGCAGCGAGTCGCCCGATTCGACGGTGACATCCGCCCATGATTGTCCGATATAGATGCGGAACTTTCCCTCGACTCCCAACGACTCGGACACGGAGTCGAAACGTTCGGAGATGTTGCGCTGGTACGTGGCCACCTGGTCGACTTTGATGCGCCACTGGTCGACGTAGGCAGCCGTCGTGACTTTTGCCTTGACGATGGAGTTCGCGTTGCCGCCGCTAGGGGAAATGACGGCGAACTCGGCCTGTTTCTGTTTGTAGGTTGACTCGAGCTTGAGCGTCGTCGACGCGGTTCGCAGTCCCCGCAAACCCTGGCTGAGCTCCTCGTAAAGCCCCATCTTGAGCTCCAGCTTGTCCTTTTTGATTTCCATGAGCTGGATGGGCGCTTTCGCCTTTTCGATGATCTTGTCGACCATCGCCCCCCAGTCCATCCCAGAGACGAGTCCTGTGAGCTGAAACATCGAGTCGGCCATATCTTTGTGACGCCTCCTTGATAAAAACGTTTTGGAATATACACACTCATTGTCGGACCTAATGATAAACGAATCCGACACGTCGCGACAAACGATTTACTTTTTCATTTATTTTTTCGGCGATGTCCCTCCCGGACTTTAGCGTGTCGGTGCAAAATTCGGTCGAATATGGTAAAGTTTTTGCTGTCGAATCGACCATTTTTCTCGTGCGGACGGGAAGCGGGGGTGTTTTTTTGCAGATTTTTGTCGATGGCAAACCATGGCAACGCGAGGAGTTTTCCTCAAGAGACGACCTGGTGGTGGCCTTGAAGAGCGACGTGATGCGTTCGGGGCTCGTCGTGATGAAGATCGAACTGGATGGCCAGGAGATTTCCGAAGAGGGATTTCGCGCTTCGAGCGCCGGTTCGCGGGCCGATTTCGAAACGCAATCTGTGCGGGAATTGTTGCGCGGTTCCTTCGAGGAGGGGGCTCGCTATTTCGAGGCCCTTTTCCAGGGGCTCGAACGAGTCTGCCGCCTTTTCGAGGAGGAAAAAACCGTCGAAGCGCTCGGCCAGCTGCAGCAGGGGATCGAAGGCGTGGATTGGCTCTGCACGGTGATGGCGAACGCAGGCGGTCTCATGGGAACGGATTTGACGACGCTCGCCGCGGGCGATTTCGCGAAAGATCAGGAGGATTTGAGCGCCTGTTTGCGGGAGATCTCCGGCGCTCTTGAGGAAGGGCGTTATTTTGAAATCGCTTTTCGGATCCGCGAGGAACTGATCCCGCACCTTCGCAAGCTCGAACGCTACTGGAGCGAGCTCAAAGGATTGACGGAAGGAACCGTCCAGTAATTTTGGATAAAGAGAGGGATCGCCCGTGTCGTTGAAGCGCGGCCTTGCCCTTTTTGTTCTGATCGTCGCCGCTGCATGCGCGTTTGTCCTTGCAAAGAGCATCGATGCGAGTACGCTCGAACAGCTCAAGCATGTTCACAAGGGGCGTTTTCTGGTCATTCCCCTGCTCATGGCGCTCAACTGGACCTTCGACACGGGAAAGCTCTACGCGCTTCTTCGCGCCGCGCGGGAGCGGGTGCCCTTCAAGCTCTGTTACCTGATCGTCTGGATCAACTATTTCGGTGCCGCTATCACGCCGATGCAAAGCGGCGGCGGTCCTTTCCAGGTCTATATGCTCTATAAATACGGGGTGGCCGTGGGAAAGTCCGTCGCCGTCACGCTCGTGCGCACATTGTTCACGCTCTTGATCTTGGGTCTCGCACTCCCCATTTCTCTGTTCGTCGACCCGGCCGTTTTGGCGGAGCACTCGATGATGAAGGGGCTTATGTTCTACATCGTCGTTTTTATTCTGGCTATCTGGATTGTCGTTTTCATCAGCCTGGCGCGCCCCTATCTGATGAAGCGCTGGATCGGGATGTTGGCTATGTTGCTTAAAAGAATCGGCATTATCAAGTCGAAGCACGTCCGTCGCATCGTGCGGCTCGCCTACCACGAAATCGACAACTACAACGAGAACATCCGTCTTTTTCTCACGGAGGGGCGGGGATATTTTGCCTTGTCGTTCGTCATGGCCGTCCTGCAGATGGCCGCCACGCTCTCGATCATGCCCTGCCTGATCTGGGCGTTCGGCTATCCGGTGTCCTTCATGCACACCGTGTTGCTGCAGGCGGTGCTTCTCTTCATGCTTTATTTCGTCCCCACGCCGGGAGGAAGCGGCGTGGCCGAAGGGGGAGCCACGGCCGTGCTGACGCAGTTTGTCCCCTGGAGCATGGCGGGCGTGCTGGGCGTCTTGTGGCGGGTCTTGGCGGAATACTCGGGCGTTTTGCTCGGGATCGTGGCGGTTTTGAAACTGATCGGCTGGCACACGGCCGAGGATGTGTTGCGGCACGAGCCGCCCGAGATCGACGGAGTCGATCGTTGACAAGTCTGCGCGCCTTTTTTTTCAAATACCGGGGCGGTTTTTGGGCTCTCTTCGCGGTGGCGCTTTTTTGCTTTCCCGCCTCGTTCTCCTGGGCGAGGGCGCTCCTTGCCGTGCCCCTCTTGTTGGGGGGGCAGGGCGTGCGTTTTTGGGCCGCGGGTTACATCCCCAAATACCGCACCGAGACGGTCGATGCGCCAGTTTTGGTCACGTGGGGGCCGTACGCTTGCGTGCGTAATCCGCTTTACCTCGGTAACGGGTTGATGGGGTGTGGGTGGGCGCTTTTAGCGGGATGGGGGTGGCTCGTCGCTTTTGT
>JAVBRL010000089.1:0-4600 GCA_031547985.1 Synergistaceae bacterium | reverse complement strand
GGGAATGACCGTCGCCACGCTCCCCGTCCTCGGAGGGCGCGACCGACTGACGGAAATTCTTGAAAAGGACAATGCGATCCACGCGGCGATCATCGCGCTGCCCTCCGCAGACGGAAGCCGCATCCGCGAATACCTCGAGCGTTTAGCTCCCCTGGGAATCGAAGTGCGCGTGCTGCCGTCGCTCAGTGAACTCGCCGACGGAAGGATCGAGGTGAGCCGGCTGCGGGCCGTGAGCCTCGAGGATCTGCTCCGGCGCGAGCCGATCCGGCTCGACGTGGACGAAATCGACGCGGTCGTTCGCGGCAAGGCGATTCTCGTCACGGGAGCCGGCGGCTCCATCGGGACGGAGATTTGCCGCCAACTGTTGCCGCACGGCCCCGAAAAGCTGATCCTGCTCGGACACGGGGAGCACTCGCTCTACTCGCTCAAACAAGAACTGCCACCCACCGACGTTCCGTTACATTGCGTCGTCGCCGACGTCGCCGATCGCGTCGCGATGGAGCAGACCTTCGGGCGTTTCGCACCGAACGTCGTGTTCCACTCCGCCGCACACAAGCACGTCCCGCTGATGGAGGACAACCCGCGCGAGGCGCTTCGCGTCAACACGCTCGGCACGCACCTCACCGCGAGGTGCGCGGGCGAACGCGGCATTTCGCATTTCGTGCTGATCTCGACGGACAAAGCTGTCCGGCCCACGAGCTCGATGGGCGCTTCGAAACGCCTGTCGGAGGTTCTGCTCGCGGACGCGCAGCGCCGCTACCCGCAGACCCGCTATATGGCCGTACGGTTCGGCAACGTCCTGGGCAGCCGCGGCAGCGTCGTCCCGCTGTTCGAACGACAGATTGCGCGCGGCGGCCCCGTCACGATCACGCACCCCGACATGGATCGCTTCTTCATGCTCATCCCCGAAGCCGTGAGCCTCGTACTGCAGGCGGCTTCGATGGGACGAGGCGGGGAGCTTTTCGTCCTCGACATGGGGGATCCCGTGCGCATCCTGGACCTCGCGCGCACGCTCATCCGCCTCCACGGCTACGAGCCGGAGAGCGACATCCGCATCGAGTTCAGCGGCGTCCGCCCAGGCGAGAAGATCCACGAGGAACTCTTCTACGACCCCGATAACGTGAGGCGCACCCAGCACGACAAAATATTTCTCGCACGCCTCGACGCCTTTGTGGATGGCGACGCGATGTGCGAGAAGATTCGGTCCCTTATGGCGAATTGTGACCTACCGCCCGAGACGATTCGCGCGTCTCTCTTCGAGATGGTAAAAACGGCGAACGGCTAACGCGCCCCTCTTCGCCCCAATCCCGCCGCTCCGATGAGCGCGGCGTCGTTGCCCAGGATCGAACGCTCGAGGCGCAACGTTTCGGCAAACGGATCCATCAGATAAGGGCGGGCCGCTTTCGCGACCTCCTCGACGATCCCCTCCGCTCGGCTCATGCCTCCGCCCAAAACAACGAGCTCGGGATCGAGCAGATGCGCCACCGTAGCAACCGCGCGCCCCAGGTGGTCGAACATCGGCGCGAGCACGGTGACGGCACTCGGTTCATGTCGCCGCGCCCACAGAACCCGAAAATCCTCGTCGAAGCCCGCGAGTCGGGCGCGCTTTTGAACGCCGTCGGCTGCGGCGACCGTCTCGAGATGTCCCTGCCCGCCGCATACGCACGCCAAGTGGTGTCCCGTGACAATATGTCCGAGTTCTCCCGCCAACCCATGCGCTCCGCTAAGCAATTTGCCCCCCACGACAATCCCTCCGCCGACTCCCGTGCCGAGCGTGAACACGACGTAATCCGCGCACGCGGCGGCGATTCCCGCCGCGCCTTCTCCCAACGCGTAGCAGTTCGCGTCGTTTTCGATGTAGACGGGCTGTGTCAGCCCTTTTTGCTGCAGCTTTCCGACAAGCAGGTTCACGAAGGGGGCGTTATCGCCGTCGACGAAGTTCGTCAGTTCGAGGATCGTCCGCCGGGAGCGATCGATCACTCCCGGGCACCCCACACCCACGGAGACGGCCGGGTCGTGAGCGATCAGCTCCGTCGTCATCGCGGCGATGAGGTCCAAAACGGAGGCAATCGTTCGTTCGGAGGGGGTCGGGCGCTCCAGGCGGCGAACGATGCGCGCCGAGGCGTCGCCCGCCATCAGGACGAGCCCGGCGGAAATCGTGTGCCCTCCCAGGTCGATGCCGACGTAAAGCATGATCTTTTACGAAACGGCGCTCAAAAAACGCCGCGTTTCGAACAAATGATCGGAGTGGAACTCCACCTCTCGCCCCGAGACGCGTTCGGCTCCCGGGATGAGCGCGGCATGGTCGGCATTGGCCGTGTGGCAGAAGGCGACGCGCAAAATATACGGCGGAACGAGTTTCAGGCAGGGGCTTTTTCCCAAGTGCGCGCACTCCATCGCTTCGTGGACGGCGTACTCGATCAGATCGGCTGTTTTTTCCGTCGGCAGGCAGCGCGCCGCGTGACGGCCGAGACCTTCCTTGACACAGCACGTGACGAGGTCTTCGCCCAGAAGCGACGCGCTTTCGAGGCACACGGCGTCGTCGCCGGTCACCAACGCCACGGGAACACCCAGCTCTCCGCACAGCGCCGCGTTGATCCCCGTCTCGCCCATGCGGTGCCCGTTCAAGAAAACGTCGTAAATCGTTTTGGAGCAGAGCGTGTGATCGAGCACGCCACACTCCGTACCGGCCATCGCATGGTACGCGATGAAAAACGCGGCGTCGAACCCCTCCTCGATCCCAGCCGTCATGCTGATGATCTTGGGGGAGCCGCTGATCACCTCGACTTCGGGGGGGAATGCCGAGACGTCCAGGTTGAACATCCGGTCGTGAGCGTCGTTCACGACGATCCGATCCGCCCCCGCCTCGAGGGCCGCGCGCACGGCAGCGAGCGCGTCGTGCTGCTGCATCCTTCGCCCGAACGCGTAATCCTCGGGATAGCAATCCTCCGTCTGGTGCGGGTCGACGACGCACGAAGCCCCTTCCATATCGACGCTCATGTAGATCCTCACGGCAAAACCCCCTTTTTTATTGATTTTTTAGACGTTGAAACGAATTTCGATGATGTCGCCGTCCTTCACAAGATACTCGCGCCCCTCGAGGCGCAGGCATCCGGCGTCGCGGCACTGGCCGAAGTTCGCCCCGCAACGTATGTAGTCGTCGTATGCCACGACCTGGGCGCGGATAAAGCCGCGCGCGAGGTCGGAGTGGATCGCTCCCGCCGCGTCGAGCGCCGTTTCGCCCTCGCGCAGCGTCCACGCGCGAACCTCGTCGGGGCCGCACGTGAAAAAGCTGATCAGCCCCAAAAGACGGTACGCGGCCGCGATCAAGCGTTCCCTGCCCGGTTCGTCGATCCCCAGCCCCACCGTAAAGTCCGCGGCTTCTTCGGGCGAGAGATCGATCAAATCCATTTCGAGCCGCCCGAACAGGCTGATCACGTGCGCTCCGCGTTCGCGCGCCCGCGCGAAAAACGCCTCGCCGTTCGGAATGTTCGCGGCGTCAGCCTGCGATTCGTCGAGGTTGAGCACCAGCAGCTCCGGTTTGGCCGTCACGAACGAAAACCCGCGCAGCGTCCTCCACTCCTCCGGCGCGAGCGACAATTCACGCAAGGGGCGTTCCTCCATCAGGCACTCCTGACAGCGAAGCAGCAGCACGCGCTCCGTCTCCTCCTCCGGCAGGAGCTTTTTTTTCGCCTTGAGGCGCGAGAGGCGGTTTTCCGTCACGCAGAGATCGCGAAAGATCAGCTCGAGTTCGACGATCTCCCAATCTCGCAACGGATCGATCGAGCCTTCGGGATGCTCGACGGCCGCGTTGTCGAAAGCCCGAATGACGTGGACGAGCGCGTCGGCGTCCGCCACGAACGACAAAAACGCGTTGCCCAACCCCGCTCCTTGCCCCGATCCCTTGACGAGCCCCGCGAGATCGACGAACTCGACCTGCGCGGGCGTGCGCTTTTTAGGGTTGTGAATCTCGGTGAGTTTCTCGACGCGCGCATCGGGAACTTCCACGACCGCGCGGTTGGGGTCCGTCTTGCCGCCCGCGTACGGCTTCACTTCCGCACCCGCACGCGTGATCACGTTGAATAGTGTCGTCTTGCCGCTTACCGGTAATCCTATCAGGCCGCAGTGAAGCATCGAAACGCCTCCGTTTTTTTAAAGATCAACTTATTCTATCAAAAAATAAGACCGTGGGCTCCGCCCACACCTGCCAGGGGATAAATCCCCTGGACCCCTGTTCATAAAATATTTTATGAATAGGGTGCAGGGAGCTCGCTCCCTGCCGGGCGTGGGCAGCGCCCACGGTCTTGTTTTTTATTTATTTATCTTCTAGCGCCTGCGCGACGGCTTGCTCGAATACTCCTCGCGCCCTTCGCCGCGCCACTCGCGCCGCGCCGGTCTTTCCGGGCGGCGTGCGCCACTGCGCGCGTACGAACCGGATGGGCGTTCGGACGACGCATGACGTGGCGCGATCGCTTTGAACGAGCCTACGACCAGGCGCTCTTTTTTCAGGCGGTCCCTGCGCGATTCGATCCGCGAAGCGGCGCCCTCGGAGAGTTCGACCGTAGCGGAGTTGTCGCGCAAACGGATGTTACCCACATCC
>JAVBRL010000174.1:0-2525 GCA_031547985.1 Synergistaceae bacterium | reverse complement strand
GACGACCACCTCGACGCCCACGGCTATATCGTGCCGGGGCTTGGAGACGCCGGAGACCGGCTTTTCGGGACGCTCTAAAGCGGGCGTCCGCGTGCGTTGAATGCGCGTCCTGAACGTCCAGATCGTCTTCGCTTTTTTGACTTTCTTATGGAGCTTCATCGCGACGCCCGTTTCCATTTCGCTTGCGCGGACGTTTCGCCTGATGGACGCGCCCGGCGGGCGCAAGACGCACGCGGCGGTCACGCCGCGCGGCGCGGGGATCGTCCTGTGGACGGGCTATATTCTGTGGTGCCTTTTGAATCCCAGCGTCGAAGTGGAGCCCCCCTATATCGCCACGGGGGCGACGGCCGTTTTTCTGATCGGTTACATGGACGACATGCGGCCGCTGCGCGCGTCGACGAAGTTTATCTGCCACTTGCTGGCCGCCGCTTTCATGACGTGGAAGCTGCCCTGTCCGCTCACGCAGCGCCTCGTCTTCATCGTCTGGACCACGGGCGTGACGAGCGCCTACAACCTGATCGACGGCATGGACGGCCTCTGCCTTTCGCTCACGCTGTGCACGGCCGCCGTGTTCTCCGTCATGGGGGCCGACCCGGCCCAGTGGTTCTGTTTCGCGACGCTCGTGCTCGGCGTGCTGCTGTGGAATTTCCCCGTGGCCCGCACGTTTTTGGGCGACGGCGGGAGCACGCTGCTGGGGTACCTGTGTGCGTCGCAGATCGTGTGGGACCAGTTTCCCTACTTTTTCGACCTGAGCCTGCCGCGGTTGCTCTTCGTGCTCGCGTTTTTGGGGGGAATTCCCGTGATGGACACGTTTTTCGCCATGGCGCGACGCGTCGTGCGAAAGAAATCCCCTTTCGAGCCGGATCGGGGGCACGCCCATCACCGGTTGCAGGACAGAGGGCTTTCGAAGGGGCAAGTGTTGCTCGTCCTCGTTCCGCTGCATCTTTTGGCGCTGTGCGCGGGACTTTACTTCGCCGGCGCGTTCACTCCTGGAGGCTGATGCTTTGAATCGCGAAAATAAAAACGGAAAAAAAGTCGTCTGCGTCGTCGGCACGCGGCCGGAGGCGATCAAGATGGCCCCCGTGATCCGCGCGCTGCGCGAGGCGGGCTCGTCCCTGGGCGTGCGCACGCTGACGCTCGCCACGGGGCAGCACACGGACATGCTCGACGGCGCGCTGCGCACGTTCGGCCTGACGTGCGACCACAACCTGAACATCATGCGCGCGAGCCAGAGCCTCGACCACATCACAACCTCGGTGCTCGCGGGCGCGGGGGAGTACTTCGACGCCACGCGCCCCGACGCCGTGCTGGTGCACGGCGACACGACCACGACGTTCGCCGCCGCCCTGGCCGCGTTTTACCGCCATATCCGCGTGGGGCACGTCGAGGCGGGGCTGCGCAGCCACGACATGGGGTTGCCGTTTCCGGAGGAGATGAACCGCGTGCTCACCGACCGCTTGGCCGAGTGGTACTACGCGCCGACGCACGAGGCGTCGGAGACGCTCGAGCGCGAGGGCGTGCCGCGCGACCGCTTGTGGCTCACGGGCAACACCGTGATCGACGCGCTGCGTTTCATCCTGGAGAAAAAGGGCGAATCGGGCACGGGGCGTTACGAAAACGAAGCGTTGAGCGCGCTCGCGCCCGGCGCACCGTTCATCCTCGTCACCGCGCACCGGCGCGAGTCGTGGGGCGAGGCCATGCGCCGCATCGCGCGGGCCGCCAGCCGCGTCTGCGAACAGGTGCCCGGCCTATGGGCTGTTGTGCCGATGCACAAAAACCCCGCCGTGCGCGAGACGATCCGCGAGATCCTGGGCGGGCGCGAGCGCGTGGTGCTGTGCGACCCGCTCGACTACGCCGACTTCGTGCGCTGCATGGCCGACTGCCGCCTGATCTTAAGCGACAGCGGCGGCGTGCAGGAGGAGGCGTCGGCGTTGCGCAAAGCCGTGCTGATCCTACGCGACGTGACCGAGCGCCCCGAGGCGGTCGAACGCGGCAGTGGCCTGCTGGTGGGGACCGACGAGGACAAGATCGTCAACACGGCCGTGTCTCTGCTGACCGACGGCGGCGCGATGGATCGCCTGCTCGCCAAATGCGACCCGCAAGCCTTCGGCGACGGACACGCCGCCCAAAAGATCGCGACGGCGTTGTTGGAGAGACTGTAGGGAATATCGTCTCAAAACCAAACGGCTGAAGTCCTCACGCATGGCTTGCTCATGCGCGGATTCTCGGGCCGTTTGTTTTCGTTTATAATAATGCCATGAAAGCGACGCCAGAGCCGCGAAAAGCGCAGAAAACAGAGAAAAAGCGTTTCAAGAGACCGGCGATTCGAAGTGACCTCCTGTGGAAGGAGCTGTTGACGCACTTTTTCTACGAGTCGCTCGAGATTTTTTATCCGGTGCTTTACGCGGCGGCGGACCGTAACCGCAAGCCACATTTTTTGAACACGGAGCTGCGGGTACCCGGGATCCGCAAGGGGCAGCGGATCGTCGACCTTATGGTCGATGTGCCGCTTGTTTCGGGGGAGA
>JAVBRL010000095.1:0-5060 GCA_031547985.1 Synergistaceae bacterium | reverse complement strand
CCGATTCGCACCGGGAATGGGTGCGCTTCGCCGGAGTCGATATTCCCGGCATCGGTTCCGTGAGCGTGGAATCGGTCCGCTACACGCGCGCGCACCTCAAGAACAAAAAAATCTGGTTGTGGGTGGACGACGATCCGTGGGATTCGCACGGGAGGCTCCTCGGCTACGTCTGGACGGCAAGGCCGGGGTATTTCGACGACGAGCGCGAGATGCGGCTCAACCTGTTCAACGCACGCCTCATTCTGAACGGCTACGGTCGCAGCGTGACGATCCCGTCGCACTCGTGGCGAACCGAACGATTCATCGTCTTTCAGGACGAAGCGCGAGGACACCATCGCGGCCTCTGGAAAAAACGATAGTCACTCACTCAAAAACGCCCTGGCAAAGGGCGTTTTTTTTTGCGTTTTCTCTCGACTAAAAGAAACCCTCTGCAGATTTTAGTTTCTTTTTTTACCCGGATCCTCTTGACAGCTCTCGAGCAAACGCATAGGATCAACTTGTTTCACATATGAAAAATTTTTTCCTGAAAATTTTTCTGTGAGAGGTGGGGATGTGCGATGCTCATGCACTTCGGCGAGAATATCAAAAGCCTCCGCGTCGCGAAGGGGCTTTCCATCCGGGAACTCGCCGCCAAAAGCGGCGTTTCGATCTCGCAGATCTCGAAAATCGAAACAGGCAAGGTCGACACGACCGCCACCAATCTCATTCGCCTGGCGAACGCGCTCGACGTCTCCCCCTCCCGCATCATCGACCACGAACGCAACGAAGCGCGCCCCGTGCGCAACGGAGAAGGGTATGAGATCCGCCGCCAGGCGGCCACGCATCCGGGTGTGCGCGAAATCTTCCTGCACTTCGAAAAAAACGCGCAGATGCAGCCGGAGCTTTTGATCCTGCCGCCGGGCGTCGACAGTGGCCGCGCGCTGATCCACGACGGCGACGAGTTCTGCTACGTGCTCGAGGGCAAGGTACGCTGCTTTTTGGGATCGGTCGAACACGTGCTGGACGAGGGCGACCTGATCTACTTCGACAACCGCATTCCGCACCGCTGGCAAAACGAAAACGCCGACCGCGAGTGCAAGTTGCTGCTTTGCTGCTCACCCCCCGTACTTCGATAAAACGCGATCAACACTAAACATCAAGGAGGCCGCACCAATGGATAAGAAAACTGGCGAAACCGGCAACGTGAGACTGAAGGACAGCCCGATGTACTACCACATCGTGCTCGAGAGAATCCCCCCGCAGGCGACACCTTCCTTCGAGGACGAGAAAATGCAGGAACGCGTGTGGGGACGCCGCTGGGGCGTCTACAACGACGTCGGCAGCATCCGCTCCATTCTGATGCACCGCCCTGGCGACGAAATCAAACTCATGACGCCGGACAAATACGACCCCTCGATCGACGCGCTGATCGACGATGAGGAACAGTGGTACTTCCGCTCCGACTCCGCCCCGAACCTCCCGGGAATGCAGGCCGAACACGACGCGCTCGTGAAGATCCTGCGCGACCACGGTGCCGAGATCGTGTACGTCGACGGCGGCCCGCGCGACCCGAACTCCATGTTCACGCGCGACATGGGGATGGTCGTTCATGGAGGGATCATCATCTCTCGCATGGGCCCCGTGGGCAAGCCGTACGGAACGGGACGCCGCGGCGAGGAGGCGTACATCACGCGCAAGGTCGCCGAAATCGGCATGCCGATCCTGCATACGATCCATGGCGAGGGGCTGATGGAAGGCGGCAGCTTTTGCATGCTGAACGAGCGTACGGCGGCGATCGCGCTTTCGGCGCGCGGCAACGAGTGCGCTTCGGGGCAGGTCCGCAAGGTGCTGGAAGTCCAGGGCGTCGAGCTGATCGAGATTCCGCTCGTCGGCTACAGCATGCACATCGACGGCGCGATCGTGATGATCGACCACGACAAGGCGCTCGTCAATATCGAACGGCTTCCGTTCTGGTTCATCAACCAGCTCAAAAAGATGGGCATCGAACCGATCAACGCCGACTATCGCGACGTCAAGCTCGCAGTGAACTCCATCGCGCTCAAGCCGGGCAAAATCATCATGGATACGCTTTGCCCGTGGACGGCGGAGCTTCTGACGAAGCGCGGAATCGAGGTGATCACAACCCCCTACGAGGAGTGCCGCAAACACGGCGGAGGCATTCATTGCTCCACGCTACCCCTCGTGCGGGACCGCGACTAAAAAATTAAAAAATAACGCCCGATTGTTTTTTATATCTTTGACTTTCAAACAAGAGCGCAGGGAACCATGTTTCCTGTACAGGGATTTTTTTCCTTTTGAAATTTTAATCTTTTTATTGGAGGTGTATCAGACAACCATGGAAACGTACGGAATTTTATCGATCATTCCGCCCCTTCTTGCCATCATCCTCGCGATCGCCACCAAAGAAGTGTTCGTATCCTTATTCGTCGGCTGTTTCGTCGGGGCGACACTGCTTTCGAGCGGAAACATCTTCATCGCGATGCACAAGCTGATCATCGAATACTTCTTCCCGCAGATGGCCGACTCCTACAATGCGCAGGCGTTTTTCATGATGACGGTCGTCGGCGGCTTCGCCATGCTGCTTACGGCCTCGGGCGGATCTCTTGCGTTCACGAAGAACAAGAGCATGGAGGTCTTCACGAAAAGCCGTCCGATGGCCGAGGTGGGCACGTGGATCGGCGGGCTTTTCATCTGGTTCAGCGACAACGCGAACTCGTTGATCGTGGGGCCGGTTTTCGAATCGATCAACAACAACGTCAAGGTCTCGAAGGAAAAATTCTCCTACATCCTCGACTGCACGGCGTCGCCGATCTGCGCACTTGTGCCGATCATGGGCTGGGGCGTCTACATCATGTCGCTGGTGGACAAGGAGCTCGCGGCGGGCAAGGTGACGACGATGAACGCATGGGATATGTTCATCCAGGCGATCCCCTACAGCACGTACGCGATTCTGACGCTCTTCATGTGCGGCTTCATGGCATGGAGCCAATGGGATTTCGGGCCGATGCTCAAGGCGCAGATGCGCGCGGAAAAACTCGGCAAGCTCGTCGACGACGACGCCGTCCCGATGCGCAAGACGAAGGAGATTACGCTGCCACCCGGTGTCGAGCCGCGACTGATCACGCTCTTGCTGCCACTTTTCGTCGTGTTGGTCTGTATTTTCACGATCCTGCCGATACACGGCTTTCCATTCAAGGCCGTGAGCGGGTCGAAAATTCGCGCAGCCATCGCCTACGGTTTCATTTGCGGTATGATCCTGCTGTGCGTCATGCTGCCGCGCTTCAAGGTGATGGGCTTTAAACAGTGCATCAAGACGATCGCCGACGGCATGAGCGGCATGATGTATATGTGCGTCGTGCTGCTGCTCGCGTGGAGCCTGGGGGCGCTTTGCAAATCGCTGGGGACGGCGACGTACATCATCTCCGTCACGCGCGGGATGCTGCATCCGGATGTGCTGCCCGCGCTGATCTTCGTCTCCGGCGCGATGGTGTCGTTCGCGACGGGAACGTCGTGGGGAACGTACGCGCTCTTCATGCCGATCATCATCCCGGTATCGATCGAAATGGGAAGCTCGCTGCCCGTGTGCCTCGCGGCGACGATCTCCGGCGGGCTCTTCGGCGACCACTGCTCGCCGATCTCCGACTCGACGATCCTGGCGGCCATGGGCGCGGGAAGCGACCTCGTCGACCACTTCGAGACGCAGATGCCGTACGCGCTGCTGACGGGGGGCGTTTGCACGATCCTCTACCTGTTCAGCCGTACGCTCGGCGCCACCGTATCGCTCGTGATCGGCCTTGTGGTCGTTATGGGGCTTACGTACCTGCTCCACCAGTATTCCAAGAAAAAATACGCGCCGCTCTTCGAACAAAAAAGCTAGCTTAAATCAAGGAGGTCATACCGGATATGTGGAAAGGACGCTTCACGCAGGATACGAACGAGGTCGTCTGCCGCTTCACGCAGTCGCTCGACCTCGATTGGCGCACGGCCGCCGCGGACATCCGCGGCAGCATCGGGCACGTTCGCATGTTGGGCAAGGTGGGACTGCTCTCCCAGGACGAGGCGCTGCAGATCGAGCGCGGGCTTGCCCGCATCGCCCGCGAAGCCGCCGACGGCACGTTCGTCCCCAAGGAGTCGCTCGAGGACATCCATATGAACGTGGAAGCCCGCCTCACCGAACAGATCGGCGACGTCGGCGCGAAGCTTCACATGGGAAGAAGCCGCAACGACCAGGCGAACACGACCGTGCGCCTCGCGCTGCGCGCCGAGCTCCTGAGACTGTGGGACGCGCTCCAGCCCCTGCTCGACGTCCTCCTGCGCAAAGCGGAAGAACACGCGGACAAAGTCGTGCCCGGCTACACGCACCTGCAGCAGGCGCAGCCCATTTCGATGGGACAGTTCTGGATGGCGTACTTCCAGGCGTTCGCGCGCGATGCCAAACGCTTGCAAAACGCCTACGAACTCGTCGACGAGTGCCCGCTCGGAGCGGGCGCGCTCGCCGGGACGACGCTGCCGATCGACCGGGAGTTTTCCGCGCGCGACCTGGGCTTCGCCCGACCGTGCGAAAACAGCATGGACGCCGTCGCCCACCGCGACCATATCATCGACTTCCATCACTTCGCGGCTACGTTCGGCGTACACTTGAGCCGCCTGGCCGAGGACCTGATCATTTATTTCTCGTCCGAATTCGGCTGGATCAAACTGCCCGACGCATTTTGCACCGGCTCGAGCATGATGCCGCAGAAGAAAAACCCCGACGTGCTCGAAATCCTTCGCGGCAAAAGCGGCCAGCTCATCGGCGGCCTGGTCGACATCCTGACGATGGTCAAAGGCGCGCCCTACACGTTCAACCGCGATTTCCAGGAGGACAAGCGCTCGCTGTGGCGGTCCGTCGACACGCTCTTCGGCATGCTCGAAGTGATCGTCCCTCTGCTCGCGCAGGTCGACGTCAACGAAGAGGCGGCGCGCAAAGGGTTCGCCGACGGCTATATCTTCGCCACGGACGTCGCCGAGCATCTGGTCGAGCAGGGCGTGCCCTTTCGCAAATCGCACGAGATCGTGGG
>JAVBRL010000083.1:0-6618 GCA_031547985.1 Synergistaceae bacterium | reverse complement strand
AGGCCCCAAAACGCAACCACAATTTGAAAATTTCTCGAAGAAATTTTTTCTGCCACCCTCCGGGCTCTTGACAAGAGCTCTGGCGCGGTATATAACACAGCTTACTTTCGGCGGGCGCGCTGTTAAAGCGCAGGCAAGTCGCCGGACGATGAAAGGGACAGTAGCGTTTGCCACAAGCGGCCTTTACAGAGAGGGAGATCCACAGGCTGAAGAGGTCTCCTAAAGCGCCCGGCTCACGTGAATACCAGCCCTGGAGTCCACTCGTTTTGAAAGTGTCTGAGGGCCGTTTTGGGTGAAAGCCGAAAGCGGAATTGGAGTGGAACCGCGGGAACGATAGGCCCGTCTCCAAGTGTGGAGACGGGCTTTTTTGTATCTTTTGATCGTTTTTTTATTTTTTGAAGGAGGCGTTGTGAGATGGGATTGATGAAACGGTACCAGGATCGGTTGCCGGTGACGGAAAAAACGCCCCGCGTCAACCTGGAAGAGGGGAGCACGCCGCTCGTCGAGCTGTCGCGCATCGGCGAAGAGTTGGGTGTACGCCTCTGGGGGAAGCTCGAAGGGTGCAACCCGTCGGGTTCGTTTAAAGATCGCGGAATGTTTTTGGCTGTGGCCAAGGCGATCGAGGACGGTTCTCGTGCCGTCGTGTGCGCCTCGACGGGAAACACGTCTGCCTCGGCCGCGGCTTATGCCGCGAGCATGGGCGTTCCGTGCTACGTGCTGCTTCCGGCGGGGAAAGTCGCTCTTGGTAAGCTTGCGCAGGCGCTCATGTATGGTGCGACGACGCTGGCCGTGAAGGGGAACTTTGACAAGGCGCTCGAGCTGGCGCGCGAAGTTGCCGAGCGGCGGTCGTTTGCGATCGTCAACTCGGTCAACCCCTATCGCCTGTGGGGGCAGCGCACCGGCGCGTGGGAGATCTGCGAGGAACTTGGCGATGCTCCCGACTGGCACGCCATTCCCGTCGGCAACGCGGGCAATATCAGCGCCTATTGGGCGGGGTACAAGGAGATCGGAAAGTCGCCGCGCATGATGGGTTTTCAAGCCGCCGGCGCCGCGCCGCTCGTGACGGGAGAACCGTGTCCCAATCCGGAGACCGTGGCCACGGCGATCCGCATCGGCAATCCGGTGAGCGCGCATCTCGCGCGCGAGGCCGTATCCCAATCAGGCGGGCGTTTTACAGCCGTGACGGACGAAGAGATCCTTGAAGCGCAGCGCATCTTGGCCGCCCGCGGCGGTATCTTCGCCGAGCCGGCGTCGTGCGCGCCGCTCGCCGGACTCCTTAAATTGAAGCGTAGCGGAGAACTCCCGGCCGGAATTCGAGTCGTCATGGTGCTGACCGGAAACGGCCTCAAGGATCCCGATACGGCGATGAAACAGGTCGGCTCGCCGATCGAAGTGGAAGCGACGCTCGAAGCGCTCGACGAGGTGATGAAACGGTGAAGCAGGTAAACGGTAACGGACGGCGAAAAGGGGCGCTGCTTTCGATTCGCGTTCCGGCGACGTCCGCGAATTTGGGTTCGGGATTTGACGCGTTGGGAATGGCGCTTTCCCTCTACAACCTCTTTCGCGTCGACGCCGTCCTGCCGGAGGGCGAATTCGCGGTCGAGGTCGCGGGTGAAGGGGCGCGTGAGCTTCACGATCCGGAAAAAAACCTCGTCGTCGCGTCGTACAAACAGGCGTGCGAGCGGTGGGGTGTCTCGCAAACGGGATTTTCGCTGCACTGCCATAACGTCATTCCTCTCGCTCGAGGGTTGGGGAGTTCGGCAGGGGCTGTCGTGGCGGGTGTGTTGATCGCCGACGCGCTCGCGTGGCAGCGCGGTGAAAGAGGGAGAAACGAAAAAAGAGAGCCCAAGAGCGAAAAGGAGCTTCTGTCGCTCATGACGGAGCTCGAGGGGCATCCGGATAACGTCGCCCCCTGTTTTTTGGGGGGGATGGTCGTGGGGAGCTGGGACGGGAAGGACTTGCGCTACGTGCGTTTGCCGGCATTGCCGTCCGACGTGCTCGCCGTGGTTGCCGTGCCTGATGTGAGGGTCAAGACGAGTGACGCGCGCGAAGCGCTTCCGGATCGTGTCGATTTCCACGACGCTGTCTTCAACCTGGGGCGTGCCGCGCTCTTGACGGCGGCGTGGGCCACGGGACAATGGGAGCACCTGGCGTGGGGGATGGACGACCGCCTGCACCAGGCGTACCGTGCGAAACTCTTCCCGGGCGGCGACGTGATCATGGATCGGGTGCGCATGAATCCCGAGTGCATCGGCGTATCCATCAGCGGTTCGGGGCCCAGCGTGATCGCGCTCGTGAGGGGGCGCCCACGTCGTGTCGCCGAGACGCTCTGTTCGACGTTCTCCGAATACGGCGTGCGTTCGCAGTTTTTTGTGCTGGACGGTAACGCGTCCGGCGCGGAGATCGAGGTGTCCATGGATTTTTGGGGGGACTAAGGGGGGACCGGTATGGACGTGAATCTGAATTGGGAATCGAAACCGCTTGTGGTCCTCAAATACGGAGGGAGCTCCGTGGCGGACAGCGAACGGATGCGCGAAGTGGCTTCCCAGGTCCGGAATTACCGCGAAAAGGGAAACCGCGTGGTCGTCGTCGTCTCCGCGATGGGCAAGACGACTGACAACTTGATTGCCTTGGCGCGTGACGTGTCGCATGTAATCGGTGGCCGCGAGCTCGACCAGTTGCTCGCGACGGGTGAGCAGCAGAGTGTCGCGCTATTGGCGCTTGCGATCTCCGCCGAGGGGATTCCCGCGCAGTCGTTCACGGCCGCACAGGCAGGGGTATGGGCGAACGGATTTCCCACGGAAGGACGTATTTACCGCGTCGACGCCCATTCGGTCGAAGAGGCGATGGCCGACGGGAAAGTCGCGGTGATCGCCGGTTTTCAGGCGATGACCGATGCGGGGGACATCATCACGCTCGGGCGCGGCGGGTCCGATCTGTCGGCGGTCGCCCTGGCGGCGGCGCTCAAAGCGGATTCGTGCCGTATTCTGAAAGATGTGACTGGGATCATGTCGGGAGACCCGAAAGTGGTCGCGTGCCCCAAACAGCTTAAGGAGATCAGCTACACGGAATGCATGGAGCTTTCCGTCCAAGGGGCGAAGATGTTGCAGGCGCGTAGCGTCGAAATGGCAGCGCGCTATGAAGTGCCGCTTTACGTGGGGTCGAGCTTTGTCGAAGAGGAGGGAACGTGGGTGGTAACGCAACCAGTGAGTGAAGGCCTTGTTATCAAGGCTGTGGTACACGATATGAAGGTGGCGAAAGTCGTTTTGATGGGGGTTCCGGACATTCCCGGCATCGCGGCGCGGCTTTTTACCGATCTGGCTGTCAAGGGTGCGGGTGCGGAGATGATCATCCAGAACAATATGAAGGGTGGCCTCAACGACATCGGTTTTCTCGTTAAGAAAGAGGCGCTCGACGACGCGATCGAGGTCTGCCGCAATGTCAGCCGCGAGATCGACGCGCAAGGTGTTTCGTTTAACTCGGAGATCGCGCGCGTGTCGATTGTCGGCGCGGGAATCGCCAATCACCCCGACGTTCCAGCCAGAATGTTCTCCATCCTTGCGCAGGAGGGGATCAACATTGAAATGATCGCCTCGACGGCGCTTGCCCTGACGTGTGTTGTCGACGCCAAACGCGCTGAGGACGCCGTCCGTGCGCTTCATGAAAATCTGATTGAGGAGGCGTCCGTGTGATGAAAAACAAGAAAAAAGTGGCGGTGTTGGGAGCGAGCGGCCTCGTAGGGCGTGAGATGCTCCTCACGCTCGAACAGAAGAATTTTCCCGTTTCGGAACTTTTGCCCTTGGCGAGCGCTCGTTCAGCGGGTACGAAAATTCGTTTCATGGGAGACGACGTGACCGTGCAGGAGGTCCGTGAGGATTCGTTCAAGGGGGTCGACATCGCCATCTTCTCGGCCGGGGGCAAGACGTCCAAGCAATGGGCGCCGATTGCTGCGAAATCGGGAGCGATCGTGATCGATAACAGTTCGGCTTGGCGCATGGATCCGCAAGTCCCGCTCGTGATCCCCGAAATCAACCCGGCGGACGCGAAAGACACGCCGCTGGGGATCATCGCCAACCCCAACTGCGCGACGATTCAGGCGCTTGTGGCGATCTACCCGCTGCATCTCGAAGCGGGGCTCAAATACCTGAATGTCGTCACGTACCAGTCCGTCTCCGGCACGGGCAAAGGCGGCGTCGAGGAGCTCGAGCGCGGTGCGCGTGCGTGGGCCGAGGGCAAAGCGTTTACCCCGGCGACCTATCCGCATAACGCCGCCTTCAACTGCCTGCCGCACATCGGGGCGTTCGACGACGAGGGGATCTCCGAGGAAGAATGGAAAATGGTTCGCGAGTCGCGAAAGATCATGCACCTGCCGGAACTTTGCGTCAGCGGCACGACCGTGCGCGTAAGCGTGTTTCGCTCGCACGCCGAGGTGGTCGTCGGACAGTTCGATCGGCCGCTTTCGCCCGATCGCGCGCGCGAAATTCTAAAAAAAGCTCCCGGCGTGGTCGTGCAAGACGATCCGAAGGCGAACGTCTACCCTCTTCAGACCGAAGCTGCCGGGCAAGATCCCGTCTACGTGGGCCGCATTCGCCGCGACACCGGTCTCGACAACGCGATCGCGATGTGGGTCGTCTCCGACAATCTGCGCAAAGGTGCCGCTTTAAATGCGGTTCAGATCGCGGAACTTCTGTAAAAATAACTGAAAGTTCTCGGGCGTTGCCCGAACCCACAAGGGGCCGGCGGCCCCTTGACCCCTTCATAAAAACATAAAAACAAAACTCCCCGCGGGCTTGGCCGCGGGGATTTTTGTTTTGGGTTTTATGCGAGCGCCTTCTTGAAGACGTTTTCGATGCTTTCTTTCGAAGGGACGCCTTCGTGGAGTTTGACCTCGTCGACGTAAAAACAGGGGACGAGGTTGTAGTCGTGACAATTCGCGAGTTCGACCTCCTCCTCCTCGTCGACCATCTTAATCGGGACGGCTGCGTATTCGGGGTGCTCGGTGCACAACTCCTCGATCATTCCTCGCGCCCTTTTGCAATGCGGACAACGCGGCAACATGAACATCAGGATCTCCTTCATGGCTTGTACCTCCTTGAAAACAAATAGTTCGATAATTATACAGCAGGGAGAGCGGATACGAAGAATTAGTTTTTGCGTTAAAATGTGGATGAAATTTTGTTTTTGTCGTTTGGGAGGGGTTTTGTCCATGAATCGGATCGTTCGATGCCTGTGCTGCTTGAGCGCGATCGGATTTTTTTTGTCGAGTGCGGGTGCTGTGAACGCGGAGCAAGTGACGTTGACGGCGGACTTGGTGCGTTTCGATCCCAAGACCAAGATCGTGACGGCCGATGGAAATGTGCGTATCAACCGCACGGACGCGAAGCTCCGAGGAGACTGGGGACAGGGCTTGACTGAAACCTCGGAGTTTCGCCTTGAGGGGAACGTCAAGGGAAGCTTCGACAAAGAGGGGCTCAAGATTCAATGCGAGGAGCTTCTTTATAAAGGGCGCGACGCGGACCGTGTAATCGAGGCGAAAGGGAATGTGGACTTGAAGCGCGGCGCGGATTTCTTGCTCGCGGGCACAGTGCGCTGGGTCGTCCAGACCGAGGACTACAGCGCACACGACAAAGTCTTCGCGCATTTCGGCAATTACGAGATCGAAGCGCAGTCCGTGGTGCGCAAGGGGCAGGACATCCTCGCCGAAAAAGTCTCGCGCTACCAGGATCTCGTCAGCGGAAACCGCATATCGGGGGACGAGTTCAAAGGGTTTATCGAGCGAAAAAGCGGCCCCGCCCAAAATGCCAAAAACAAAAAGGGCGTTTCCGACGTTGTGGGCGAGGAGGTCACGGAGATGACCGTCAAGGGAAACGTCGTGATTTGGGTGCGCGAAGGCGAGCGTCCGACGCGCGTCAGGGGTGACAACGCGGTCTATTCCAAAGAGCGCGGCACGATCGTGGTCTCCGGTAACGCCGTGGCCGAGCAGACCGGGCGGGTGGTGCGCGCGGGGAGCCTTGTGCTGCACCTCGATTCGAATCGTATCGAGGCCATGGGTCGTCCGGAAATCGTTTTCGACATAAAGGAAAAAAAATAGACGTGGGCGGGAAAGACAGCGTAAAAAACGGCAAAACGCTCGCCGCGCGGAACCTCGAAAAGAGCTTCAAAGGGCGCCGCGTCGTGAACGACGTTTCGGTGTCGGTCGACCAGGGAGAGGTCGTGGGGTTGCTCGGTCCCAACGGAGCGGGCAAGAGCACGACGTTTTACATGATCGTCGGGCGGATCGCCGCCGACGCGGGGAGTGTTTTTTTGGGCGACGAGGATCTCTCGCCGCTTCCCATGTACCAGCGGGCGCGCCGTGGCCTGGGCTATCTGCCGCAGGAGCCGTCCATCTTCCGACATTTGAGCGTGGTCGACAACCTCGACCTCGTGTTGCAGGAGCGGGGCCTGGACGAAGCGGCCCGCAAGGAGCGCGTCGAGCGCCTGCTGAGCGAGTTCGGGTTGGAGCATGTCGCCGGGGCGGCCGGTTATTCGCTTTCGGGCGGAGAGCGGCGGCGTGTCGAGATCGCGCGTTGCATCGCGAGCGATCCTTTCTTCATCTTGCTTGACGAGCCGTTCAGCGGT
>JAVBRL010000057.1:0-8737 GCA_031547985.1 Synergistaceae bacterium | reverse complement strand
GCACTTTTGTCCCGCGTAGGCGTACCCCGCGCGGATGATGGCGACGGCGGCCGCCCGCACGTCTCCCGACGGATGCAGGAAGCAGAAGGCCTTCCCGCCCGTTTCGCCGGAGAGTTTGGGGAAGTTTTTGTAGTTCCCGATGTTTTTCGCCACTTCCTGCCAGATCCCCTGGAACGTATCGGTCGAACCGACGAAGGCGCAGCCCGCGAAGTCCTTGTGGTGCAGGGCGACGTCGCTGATCAGCTGGCCCGAGCCGGGGAGGAAGTTGATGACGCCGTCGGGGAGCCCGGCTTCCTTGAAGATCTTCATGAGGTAGTACGCGGGAAGCAGAACGTCCGCTGACATCTTCCAGATCGTCGTGTTGCCCGTCGCGATGGTGCACGAGTTGCCGAACGAACCGATGGCGAGGAAGTTAAACGGCGTGATCACATACATGAACCCTTCGAGCGGCCGGTACTCGATGTGGTTCATGGCCTCGTAGGAGTTGAAGGGCTGGTTGGAGTAGATCTGCGACATGAAATAACACGCGTACCGCATGTTGTCGATCGACTCGCCGATGCAGTCGATCTCCGCCTCGAACGGGTTTTTGCTCAGCGAGAGCATCGTCGCCGCGTTGAGCAGGTAGCGGTATTTGTTGGCGCACAGGTCGGCGCAGCGCAGCAGGACGGCCGCGCGATCCTTCCAGTGGGTGTTTTCCCACAGCTTGTGCGCTTTGTTCGCCGCGTCGATCGCTTTGACGACGTCCTCTTTGCGAACCTTGTGGTAACGGGAGATCACGGTGTCGTGCTGATGAGGCATCTTCCACTCCGCGACGTCTCCGGTTTTGACTTCCTTGCCGTCGATGATCGGGAAGATCTCCGTCTTGTCCTTTTCGACTTGCTGGAGAGCCTCTTTAAGCTTTTTCGTTTCTTCGGTCCCCTGACGGAACTCCCTTACCGGTTCGTTCTCGGGTTTCGGATAAAAGTAGTTTGCATTGTGCATTAAACTCAACAGCTCCTTAAAGAAATTCTTTTTGAATCTTGATTTGGAAATTAAAAACGTGCGTTACTTGCGTTCGCCCCATCCCGGGATCGGCAGAACGGGCTCGCGGGATTTGAAGTTCAAGGGGTAGATCGTCTCGTAGTTGAGGTTGCTCAGCTGCGTGATGACGGACAGCGCGAGCCTGTTCTGGCCGCCCGGCTCGAAGGAGACTTTGCCGTTGAGCGACAGCGGGGAGGGGAACGTTTCGGTTTCCAGCAGCTTGCGAACTTTTTCCGTGTCGAGCGCGCCGGCTTTTTCGATCGCCTGGCAAAGGATGTTGATCATTGCGGCTTCCTGCAGGGCTTCGCTGTCGATTCCGATGCCGGCTTTTTTCTGGAACAGGAGGTCAAACTTATACGCTTCGGGCATATACTTCTGGCCGATCTCCGCCGAATAGGCGTTTCCGCCCATGAAGTAGTCTCCGTCCCTGCCGAGTTCTTTCTGGACCGGAGGAGCCTGATATCCGGTGCAATAGTTGATGACCATCTTGGGCAGCCAATTGACCTGTTTCATCGTGCGGACCCACAGCACGTAGTCGTTGCCGATCGCTGCGCCGAAGATGACGTCGGGGTTGGCTGTCTTCAGGGTCTGCACTTCGCTGTTCATGTTCGTGGCTCCGACGGTGAACGGAACGTCCGCGACCACTTTGTAGCCTTTAGCGGCACAGGCTTTTTTGCCCTCGTCGGCCGCGTGCTTTCCGAATTCCGAGTTCTCGTAGAAGAGCCCGACCGTTTTGAAGTTCATCCCTTTTTCCTTGTTCAAGTAGTCCAGGTAATCGACGAACTCAAGCGATTCGACGGCATCCGTGGGGGCGTGCCTGAAGAAGTATTTAAAGCCACGTTCGGTGAGAGCCGCAGAGCTTGACGCGCCGCACATGAAAAGTTTTTTCGCGCGTTCCGTCACGGCGCTCGCGGGCTTCGTCGCGGAACTGTTGTAACAACCGATGATGGCGAACACCTTTTCCTGGTTGACAAGGCGCTCGGCCTCCGATTTGGCGACGTCGGGTTTTCCCTGATGGTCGGCCTTGATGATCTGTACTTTTCTGCCTAATACGCCTTCTGTCGCGGCGAGAGGAATCTTGAGGTCGGTATATTTCTCGTTGATGACTTCGGCGATCAGTTCACAGGCGATGACTTGGCTTCTGCCCGCGGCGGCTGACGGTCCCGTGATGGGCATGAGGACCCCGATCTTGATGGGTTCGGCCGCGAACGCATAGGCACCGAAAAGGGCGAGCGCGCAAATAAGGCTGATCAATAGAATACCGAACTTCTTTTTCATAATTTCCCCTCCGATCATTTTTTTGTGGACGATGTCTTGCATGTCACCGCGAGTACTGTCAAAAAGCGCCTCCTTTCTTTAGCTGAAGTCGTCAAAGTAAACAGCCTCTTTTTATATGATACGGCTTCTTGATTTCTCGTCCAATACTGTAATACAATTCGACATATAGATTTCGCCTATATTTCATATAAGGGCTTTATTATGCGAAAAAATTTGTTTGTGGAGTCGCCCGCAAAAACGTGCAAAAAGAGGTGGTTTTTTGGACTTTAGACAGATTCTCCACGTGCTTGCCGTCGCGGAAGAAGGCAACATCACAAAGGCTGCGGCGAAACTGCATATCGCGCAACCGTCGCTCAGCCAGAGCATTCAAAAGGTCGAAAAACAGCTCGGTGTTTTGCTTTTTGACCGGAGCCAGACCCCTATCGCTCTGACGCCCGAAGGACAAAGATATGTCGAAATATCCCGCATGATTTTAAACCTTCGAGAGCAATTGCGGCAAGATTACGAAGATTCGGGTAAGCTCAAAAAGGGAAGAATCATCATCGGGACGTCCTCCTTCAGGGGGTGCAACGTGCTTCCTGGGGCAATGGTGCGTTTTCACGAACTTTACCCCGATATTGAAGTGATCCTGCAGGAAGGTGATGTCGAAGAGCTCGAAGAGCTCACGCTCCAGGGAAAGACGGATATCACGCTGCGGAACATCGCTCCCGATCTTTTCCCCGAGTTGAAGCCGATTCGAGACGAGCCGGTCATCAACGAGGAAATTCTCCTCGCTCTGCCCCACAAGCATCCACTTGCGCGTGCGGCCGAGCGTTCTTCAGGGCATAAGTGGGCGTTGCCGATCGATCTTGCGGAGTTGAAAGACACTCCCTTTATCATCCACAAAGCGGGGGAAAATATTCGAAAGATCACCGATCGCCTTTTCGAGGAAGTGGGTTTTTTCCCGAAGGTCATTCTCGAGACCGCGAGCACGGCGACGGCGCTCTGTATGGTCGAAGCGGGGCTCGGGGCCGCTTTTCTGACGGAAACGGCCGTCAACATGTGCACGACGGTTCCTCCTCCCGTTTTTTGCTCTGTGAAGACGCCGCCTCTGTTTTGGACATTTGCCGCGGCGTATCGCGAAGGCAAGTACTTGACCCGCGCGTCGCGCGAATTCATCTCCGTCATGCGGGAGGTTATGCAGGCGAAACTCGAGTGAGTGCGTTTCGCCAGGGCGTTTAAGTGCTATACTTCTTTTCGATAATCCATTACGATGTCTTCCTAAAAAGCGTGTGCACAAGTGCATGCATGGATGGGGAAAGAAGGTGGCGTGGTGCTGAAGGCCGCTAGCGCAATCACGTATGAAATGGACGACGTGCGACTTGCCGTTACGGAGTTGGCCGACGGAATCCGCTCAAGGCTTGAATTCAAAAAAACGTCGATCGGTTTTTTGCTCTGCGACCCGGATATGGCTTCGGACGATCTTGTGGCGGGGCTTGCCGAAGAGCTTGGAATCGAGATCGTGGGCTTTACCTCGATGGGGATCATCGCCGACCGTATCGGACTCGTCGACATGGCGGCGACACTGACCGTGCTCACGTCCGACGACGTCGATTTCGTCACGGTGACGACCGCCCCACTGTCGACGCAGAATATCGCGGAGGAGATTCGCAAGGCCTATCGAAAAGGTGTTAAGGAATTAGGCGTTGACCCGCAACTGATCCTGGCGTTTCCCTCGTATATCCTTGAGATCATGCTGGACATCTACCACGAAACACTCGCCGAGGTCGCGCCGGGAATCCCGGTCTTCGGTGGAGTGCCCTCGAACGACGGAAGTGGAGGACCGAGCATGATCTTTGCTGACCGGAGGGCCTTCAGCGACCGTATGGCGATCGTGCTCGTCGCGGGAGAGGTGAAACCCGTTTTCACGGTGCAAAATGTTGTCACGAAGCTCAGCGAATACAAGCGAACCGTCACTCGCTCCGAGGGAAACGTCATCTATAAGGTGGGTGACGTGACGTTCGTCGATTTCCTCAGGCAGTTCGGGTTGCCGGTCGAGCAGCTTGCGGCTTCGTCCGACGACATGACGACGCTTTTCGTCTCGAACCCGATCTTAGTCGAGATGAAACACGCTTTGGACGACGATGGCGTCGCCGTCGCGCGCACGATTCACGAGATCAACCTCGAAACGGGTTCGGGTACGGCGATCGGAGCGGTGCCCGAAGGGGCGACGATCTCCGTCGCGGCACTGAAAGGGCGAGACATCGAGGTCTCCGCCCAAATGGGCATCGATGATATCGTGAAAAAAATCCGTGAAAACGAACACGACGGCTACGTGTATTCGGCGATTTTCTGCGTATCCTGTGTGGGGCGTTATCTCGTCATGGCCAACAAGAACTCCCTTGAGAGCGATTCCATCCTGAACGAGATTCCACCCGGCATCGTGGTGAGTGGTTTTTACAGTTTCGGAGAGATCTGCCCGACATCGGTCCGCGGCGGCAAGGCCATTAACCGAGCGCATAACGAATCGCTTACGATTCTAGCTATCTGAAAATCTGAAAAAATTTCATGGACGAAACGCTCAAACCCAACAAAGCGGTCATGAACGAAGAAGCCGAATTGAACACGCTGCGGCGCAGACTCAAACGGCTTGAGCGGGATTACAAGCACCTTTCCGCCATGTACGAAAACTCGGAAAAGTTAAGAGATTTCAACGAGGCCGAAAAGGACCTGCAGTATTTTTATAACCGGCTTCTCCTCGAAGCATCCCCCGTCATCATTTTCGTGCTCGATAAACAGTTGCGTTACGTCATCGGTACGAGCGGCTTTATGCGGCTTTTGGGATTCGACGATTATCGCGAGATGACGGGTCTGGATTTCGAAACGCTGCTTTCGCGGCTTGTGGAAGAAACGGTCGTCGTCGATTTCGTCGGGCGGTGCCGGCATGTCCTCGAGACGAAACGCCCCTTGATCTTCGACGATCAGATCGCCATTGGCTACGGGCGAACGATCTACCTGCAAAACAGCATCACCCCGGCCGTGACGTCTGACGGAAGGACCATGGGCGTCGTCGTCGTCATGCACGACATCACGAAACTGACGCGGGCGCTCGAGAGCGCGAAAGCGGCGGCTCAGACGAAAAGCGTTTTCCTGGCGAACATGAGCCACGAGATCCGAACGCCCATGAACGCAATCAAAGGGATGAGCGACCTGCTTCTTTTGACCTCGCTCGACGATGTCCAGCACGGGTACGTGCAAAGCATCGTGAGCGCGTCGGACTCGTTGATCACGATCATCAACGACCTTCTCGATTTCTCGAAGATCGAGGCGAACAAGCTCGACCTGCTGTGCGCTCCGTTCGACCTGGGATCCGTCCTCGTCGACCTCACGGGTCTGATCAGCCTGAAAGCGTACGACAAAGGGCTGATTTTCCTGACGGAGATCGACCCCATGCTGCCGGCGATCGTGGTCGGGGATGACGTGCGTTTGAAGCAGGTGTTGATCAATCTGCTCAGCAACGCCGTCAAGTTTACCGCACAAGGGCATGTAAAACTTTCGGTGAAGGCGTTGCGTGTCGATACGAAGTTTTTCGATGTGACGTTTTCGGTCAGCGACTCCGGAAGCGGAATCCCTCGCGAGAATATTCACGATGTCTTCGAGCCTTTCACGCAAGTGGATGCGTATCGCAATCGGAACCAGCAGGGGACGGGGCTTGGGTTGCCGATCAGCCAGAGCCTCGTCAAGATGATGGGGGGCGAGCTTGAGGTCAAAAGCGACTATGGTGAGGGATCGACGTTTTTTTTCACGATTCGCTTTGAGGCTGACCCTTATCACCCGATCGCGGAGATCCAAAATCCGTCGAAAAAGCACGTTCTTCTTCTGGCCGACGGCCTTCAGGGACAATCATACAACGTGATGCTTCGCAGCCTTTTTGTCCCGTTCGACTTCTGCTCGAACGAGGACGAGTTCGTGAGCCTCACGCTGTCGCGTGGTTACACGCATATCCTGTATGACTATAACTTTGGTGACAAGATTATTAAGCGACACTGGCAGGAGATCAAAAACAGCCAATTAATCGCGATCAAAAATATTCGGACCGCAGCGAAGCAGGGTACGAGCGCCGACATCGACGTGCTCTTTGAGCCGGTTCTCGTCATGTCTGTGGCCCAGGCGATCAACAATGAGAAAACAGCTCGCTATCGCCGTGCGTCCCTTACCGGTGAAAAAAACGAGGACCTTGGCAGCTTCAAGGCGCCGGGTGCGCAGGTCCTGATCATCGACGACAACGAGATCAACTTGATAGTAGGTGTCGAACTCTTGAAGCAGTACGACATCGAGGCCGACACCGCCATGGGGGCGCTTGAGGCCATGGAGATGATCCAACGGAAGCAGTACGACATCCTCTTCATGGACCATATGATGCCCGAAGTGGACGGAATAGAAGCCACGCGGATGATTCGAGCTCTCGGCGGGGAATATGCCTCGCTGCCAATCGTCGCGCTGACGGCGAACGCTGTTTCCGGCATGCGGGAACTCTTTATCGAAAGCGGCATGAACGACTTCATCAGCAAGCCGATCGAGATCAACGAACTCAACCGGGTATTACTGAAGTGGCTTTCCACGAATCTCATCGTTGCGGACGACGAAACGGGCCGCGAGAAAATGGCGTCCGACTCACCCCTTGCGTCGCCGGTGTTGCAAAAAATCAAGGAGAACGTCAGGGGGTTCGACGTGTATCAATCCTTGGCCGCCGTCGGCGGATCCGAAGAGGTCTACTTGAGTATCCTCAAGGTTTTTCTGAACAACTACGCGGCCAAGGCGCGTGCGCTCGCAGAGCTGATCGTGTCGGGAGATTACGAGGGCTTTCGTATCGAAGTGCACTCCCAGAAAAGTGCGCTCGCGAACATCGGAGCTTTCGAACTTTCGTTGGAGGCGCGGAAACTTGAAATGGCGGCGATCGACAACGATCGCAAATATATCGACACGCATTATCGCGCCTATACGGAGAACGTGCTTTTGTTGGGAAAACAGCTCGAGTCCCTGATGCCCGCAATCGGTGACAACGTCCCGACTCACGCGAAAGAACCGGGGGACGTCCGTTTTCTCAAAAAAGAGCTCGTTCAAGTGAATGGGCTGCTCGACGAACTCGAGCATGATCAGGCGCTTGCGATTGCCGACGATCTCCTCTCCCGTACGTACGGAAGCGGGATGGACGAAAAGCTCGAGAGAATCAAAGCGGCGATCGAGGCGTATGATTATGACGCCGTCTCTTCCTGGGTGGGCGAACTTGTGGACGATAAGGAGCCGTAATGGACCGATGGCTGTTTTGATGGATAAAATCCCGAATTTGGAAAAAGACCGCTACCTGCGCCCCAAAAGCATCCTCGTTGTCGACGACGACCCCACGAATTTGCGCATGCTGCAGGAGATCCTGAAGATCTCCTATAAGGTGTATGCCGCTCCGTCGGGGGAGCGAGCGCTCGCTTTTCTGGAAAAGCACGTGCCGGACCTCATTCTGCTTGACGTCGAAATGCCGGGCATGAGCGGTTATGAAGTCATTTCTCGCTTGAAGGAGAGCTCGCGCTGGCATTCGATTCCCGTTATCTTTCTGACCGCCCAGGAAGGGCGTGAAAAAGAGGAAAAAGCGTTCAGCCTGGGTGCGGTGGACTACATCCAAAAGCCGATCATGGCGGGTATCGTCAACGCGCGCGTCAATTTGCACCTCGAGCTCGAGTCCTACCGCAAGAGCCTGGAAAACCTCGTGGAGAGCAAGACGATACAGCTGCAAAGAACGCAGGATTCCATATTGGACATCCTGGGTAACATTACGGGTTTTCGCGACAGCGGCACGGGCGGGCATATCACCCGGACGACGATCTACTCTCATCTGTTGGCCGAAAACCTGGTGGGACATAAAAACCCTTCATACGTCATCCCGCAAGAGTATGCCGACCATATTACGAAATCCTCGAAACTGCACGATATCGGGAAGGTTGCCATCCCCGACAGTATCCTCCATAAGCCGGCCAGGTTAACACCTGAGGAGTTCGAAACGATCAAGCTGCACACGACGTATGGGGCTCAGTTCATTGACGACGCGATCGCGGACCTTGGCGACGATTCGTCGTTTTTGCACATCGCGCGCGAGATCGTTATTGCGCACCACGAGTGGTGGGACGGGGCGGGGTATCCGTGCAAGCTCGCGGGGGAGCAGATTCCCATTTCAGCGCGCATCATGGCGATATCCGACGTATACGACTCGCTCATCTCGAGCCGCCCTTACAAGGGAACCATGCCGCATTCGGAAGCCATGGGGATCATTTATAAAGAAACGGGAAATCACTTCGATCCTACGCTGGTCGAAATTTCGCGCGATGTGTTCGACGAGTTCGAGAAGATCGCAGCACATTATCAGGATTAGTGCTATTTTTTAGCTTTTTGGAAAGAGGGTCCAGGGAGC
>JAVBRL010000042.1:0-7779 GCA_031547985.1 Synergistaceae bacterium | reverse complement strand
ATGGATGGCAGACGCAGAAGGTAAAACGATCGCGGATGTCGTGTCGCAATCTCTTTTACCTGAGAGCGGATGGGACTTTATGCAGCTTGTAAACGGTAAAAGCGTCGATCGGGAATACGTCCTTGTAGGTGGCGACAATCTAGATATCATGCCCACATTGGTGGGTGGATGACGTAAAAACTGTACATCAGAGACAAATATTTCGTTATTTTGTGAAATTATGCTTATATTATGAAAGGGGAAGTGGAGATGAGCGACAAGAGAAAGTATATCGTTATTACAGGATCAAGTGCGGGAATTGGCCGTTCGGCCGCTGAAGCCTTTGCCAAGCGAGGAAAAAACTTGATTTTGGTAGCGCGGCGCAAAGCAAGGCTTGAAGAACTAAGGAACAAATTGTTGAGCGAGCACCCCGAGATAGACGTTATTTTTAAAGTTTATGACCTGTCTCTTCCCCAAAATGTGTACAATTTTTACAATGAACTAAAGCTTGAGGGTTTGTGCATCGAAACTTGGATCAACAACGCGGGTATTGGGCAGTTCGGTCGTTTTATAGATTTGGACATTGAAAAACAGCAAAATACTATTCATCTGAATGTCGAAGCAACGACAATCTTCTCGGCGCTGTTTGTAAAAGACCATTTCAATGTGCCCGGAAGCCAACTGATTAACATTTCGTCCGCCGGCGGTTATTTGACTTTACCGGAGCAAATAGTTTACTGCGCGTCTAAATCCTATATCTGTGCTTTCACTGAAGGGTTAATTCATGAAGTCAGGATGACGAACGCTGCAATAAAGGTCAAGTTATTCGCTCCGTCAGCCACGAAAACTGAATTCGATGGATTGGCAATCGGCAACCCGGATCACGTTTATGAAAAGGGGCGCGATAAATTCCAGACCAGCGAAGAAGTGGCGGAGCTGCTGGTTCAATTATACGAGAGCGACATGCCCGTTGGGCGCGTTACCAGAGGTACTTTCGAATATAACCTTGTAGAGCCTCAACTTCCATTTGCAATCCATATGAAAGCGGTAAGTTCGGACGCTTTTCCCGAAAAATGAATCTGCGATGATGGAGGTAACAGATCTTTGTATGAGAGGATCTATTTTCGATACCGCACGGCTTGCCTGAAGAAGGGGTAGTGAATGAAAGCAGCGGTGTATCGTTCCCCGAGAAAATTTGAAGTGAAAGATATCCCGACACCCAAAATCGGGGATAACGGCATCCTGATTAAAACGGTGTATTGCGGCATCTGTGGAACGGATTTAGGATCTTTCGATTACGGGCATTTCGTCAAGCCAGGGAGTGTCATCGGGCACGAGCCGGTCGGAATCATTGCGGAAGTGGGCAAAAATGTGCAAGACCTGCAAGTTGGCCAGCGCGTAGTATATCTCAGGCGTTGCTCTCATTGCGGTTCATGCAGAAATTGTCTTCGTGGACTGACGCATTACTGTTTGAATTTCCCGGAGGCCGGCGCATTGGGTGCGTATGCCGAGTACATTGCCGTTAACAACGCCATCCGGGATGTGGATGTATTCCCTATCCCGGACGAGGTTTCCTTTACAGCTGCAGCACTGGTTGAGCCGACAACTGTAGGAATCCGGGCTTTGAAGTTTGCAAGACTGTGCCTGAATGCAAAAACTGTTGTGTTTGGCGCAGGTAGCATTGGGTTAGGAGTAGGGCAGTTACTCAAAACTGTTGGGGCTTGTACTGTAACGCAGGTGGATCTCTCTTCATTGCGTTTGGAAATGTCCGCCAAACTTGGTGTTGACTATACTCTAAATCCTAAGGAAGCGGATATTGCAAAAGAGCTGAAGAATCTTTACGGTGAAGAGCCTCCCTCTCTTTATGCGCCTGGCACAAGCGGTACGGATATAGCGTTTGAGTGCGCCGGCGTCGAATTTACAACCCAAACCGCCTTGGAGACATTACGCGTCGGCGGCCAGCTCGTAATGGTCGCCCTCGCCAAAAAACCGCTTACTCTGGATATCGCGCTCGTTGCGGGAAAAGAAATCAATATGGCTGGCACATTTTCTCTAACGGCACAAAACGAATATCAACAAACGATGGATTTGCTGGTTGCAGGTAAGATAAAGCTGGAGGAGCAGGTCAGCCACATCTACCCGCTGGAGGACATCAACGAGGCGTTCGAGATGCAGCAGGATACCGAAAAATCCATCAAAGTACTTGTTCAATGCGGCAATCTGCAATAGGCAAAAGGGTGTGAAAAAGTTGTGCGGTTATCCCCCAGGAAGCGTGGAGTTGCGGTGGAAGGAGAGGAACGGTCGTCGAGATCTACGACGATCTGCTTGGTTGCGAAGTGGAGAATGATCGCTTAAAGTGTTAAATTGTTGGAGCTGCCAAGCAATAGCAAGGGTTCAAGCGATTTCGCTTGGGCCCTTTTTTATTGCTTTACAGTTTTTTTGCAGAGCGTGCCCCTCGCCATATGGAAAAGCCTGTTTTTAGAGTGATAAAATGGAAGCCAAAGCGCTATAAAATAGAGCCTAGAAACACTCCCAAGGGCGGGAGTTTTCGTATGTAGAGGAGGACGACAATGAAGATCGAAATGATGACGACGCGGCATCTGGTCAAGGGGGAGGACCTCAACCATCACGGCACGCTCTACGCGGGACGGGGTGTGGAGTGGATGGTCGAGGCGGGTTTTATCGCTGCGTCGCTGGCGGTGGGGGACGAGCATGTCGTCTGCATGCGCATCAATAGCCTGCTTTTCCGCAAGTCCGTGCGAAAAGGGCAAATGGTCACCTACGAAAGCGGCGTGGTCTACGCCGGGCGTACGAGCCTGACCGTCTACGTCAAAGTTCACAACAGCCGCACGGGCGAGTTCATTGTCGATGGTTTTTTCACCTACGTGCGCGTGAACGCGGAGGGGGCGGCCGTTCCACACGGCATTACGATCGAGACGTCTGGAGAAACCGAACGGAAACTTTACGACGAGGCCCGGGAACTGATGGAAGAGGCCAAAACCGTGGAGAAAAAATACCGATGACCCTAAAGCTATAGGGATGCGTACTCCCTAACCAGTATTTACTTCTCAGTCTGGTAACAGGGGTTTGAATTTCCTTGGAACCGCCGCTTTTACGTGTGACTACTCGGAAACGTTTTTTCCGAGCAGCTCGCTTACGGCGTCTTGCCAGATATGTTTGCACTCCTCGAGCGTGAGCCGTAGGCCCAGATTCATCAGCAGACCATCTAAAATGACGTGCAGCAGCGTGCGCGTCTTTTCGTCGAGGCGCGAGACGCTCTCGGCCTGATCGGTCATCCTCTCGATGTTCGCGTCGAGTTGCGCGAGCAGGTCCTTCATCTCTTCGTTGCCCCGGAGTGCTCCCATGCGTGCTTCGAGGCTCAAAAGCCTCGCGTGTCCGTCCGTCGCCGTGGATTCAAGCAGGCGTTCGCCGATGGACCTGACGGTTTCGGCCAGCGACGCCCCTTCGAAGCCCGCCAGCGTGTCGCTCGCTGTGCGTTCGACCTCCTGTTTCATCAATTGGGTGAAAAGATCCCATTTGCTGGGGAAGTGCCAATAGAAGGCTCCTTTGCTGACGCCTGCGCGCCTGACCAGCGAGTCGACGCTCGTCGCCTCGTAACCGTTTTCCGCGAAGGCGGACCTCGCCGCGTTCATGATGGCGTCGTAGGTATCGCTTTTTTTCCTCATGAAGTTTTTCTATAACGGACCGGTCGGCCTGTCAAGGACCCAATACGCCGCGAACGTTATAAAATAATAGATTAAAAGCGGTTGTTTTTATATGTGCGGGGGAGGGGAAGGCCATGGCGGCTGTGATTTCGATGGACGAAGCGCTCGGAAAAATCCAAAACGGCATGACCATTATGGTGAGCGGTTTCATGGGGTGTGGCGCGCCGCACGGTTTGATCGATCGACTGTCCCGGTGCGGTGTGAAGAACCTCACGCTGATCGTCAACGATGCCTCCATGCACCGGGGACCGGATGGGTCGGAGTATTACGGAGTTGCGAAGCTCGTGCATGCCGGGCAAGTTGCCAAACTCGTGACGAGCCATGCTGGACGCAATCCGGAAGTCTCCGAACAGGCGGAAAAGGGACTTCTCGGAGTGGCGTTCCTTCCGCTGGGGTCGATGGTGGAGATGATCCGCGCGGGTGGCGCGGGACTGGGCGGCGTGCTCACGCCAACGGGGCTTGGCACGATTGCCGAGACGAGCGAATATGCAGCTCGCACGATCGATGTGGACGGGAAAAAATATCTCCTGATGCGTCCCCTGCGCGCGGACGTGGCTCTTTTGAGCGGCTATCGCGTCGATCGCGCGGGCAACGTCTGGTACAAGGGGACGGCTCGAAACCTTGCCCCGGTTATGGCGACGGCGGCCGACGTCGTGATCGTCGAGGCCGATCACCTCGTCGAAGTCGGGGCGATCGATCCGGAGAATGTCGTGACGCCCGGTATCCTGGTCGACTATATCGTCGAAGGAGGGAGCGCGCCGTGAAAGAATGGGAGGCGAAACGTTCCATCGCGGCCCGCGTGGCGCAAGAACTTAAAAAAGGCGACGTGGTGAACCTCGGCATCGGGCTTCCTACCCTCGTGCCCGACTATCTGCCGGAGGGCGTCGCCGTGATCTTGCATTCGGAAAACGGCATCGTCGGTACCGGTCCCAAACCGTGCGGGGGGGACGTCGATGCCCGATATATCGTCAACGCCGGTGGCAGCGCCGCGTCGGTCGAGGAGGGAGGGTGCTACATCGACTCGAGCCTCTCTTTCGCGCTGATCCGGGGTGGTCATGTCGACTGCGCCGTGATGGGGGCGCTCGAGGTCGACGAAGAAGGCAATCTCTCCAATTGGGCCGTCCCGGGCAGGCTGGTCGGCATGGGGGGAGCGATGGACCTGGTCGCGGGGGTGAAAAAAGTGATCGTGGCCATGGAGCACACGGCGAAAGGCAAAACCCGGATACTCAAAAAATGCCGGTTGCCGCTCACGGGGAGCCGCTGCGTGAATTTGATCGTGACGGAGATGGGCGTCATCGAAGTTGGGCGAAGCGGCCTGAAGCTCGTGGAGTACGACCCGCGATACTCGATTTCGGAAATTCGCGCGGTGACGGAAGCCATGCTCGACACGTCCGAAGCCCAGGCCGTGCCTCGGACATGAGCAGTTGGGTCTATTTCAGCCTGAGTGTGCGTTTGGGGCGGGGGTACTCGCCGTCTTGCAGTACTCGGTGAATGACGACTCCCGTGGCGACGAGGATCAAAGACCCCAGACCCACGGGGATGAACGCGAACGAGAGCGGCTGCTGCGTGAGCAGCGCGATGATGCTCGTGGCGGCCGCCGGCGGGTGCATGGTTCGCGTGACGTCCATCACGAGCACGGCCGTGCCCGCGCATAGCGCGATCGCGAACCAATGATCCCCCAGCAGCCGAAACGCCACACTCCCCACGAGCGCGCTCGCGAAATGCCCCAGGATCACGTTGCGCGGCTGCGCATAAGCGCCCTGCGGGAGCGAGAAGATCAGGCAGGCCGAAGCCGCCAGCGGCGCGAACAGTACCGGCACGCCCTCGGCGTTCGACAGGTATGTGATGAGTCCGAATCCCGCGATCATCCCCACGAACGTGGTCGCGTACTTAAAAAAAGCCGATTTGCGTTTCAAGTTCAGTTTAGACACGCTCCCATTCAAAAACAAACCTAAAAATATAAAAGCATAAAATCTTTTTGAATAGGGGTCCAGGGGACGAGTCCCCTGGAATTTTTTTAAAATTTTAAAGCTCTTTTTTTTCGGTGACCCAACACTCCGGAGGCGACGCGTCAGTCATGACCGGAAGCTTGATCTGCGCGGCGCCGGAGCCGCCTTTTTTTTGCCGCTCCGCGTACAGATAATCCCGCCACCCGGATTTCAGGACCCAAAGCGCCGGTGGCCCCAGCACGCCGCGTTCTCGCCACGCGCGGTAAAGGACCTCGCTCTCGCGCAGAGCTTCGTCCAGGCGCGAGAGAAAGCGCGCGGCGTCCAGGCGTGCGCCTTGGGAGGGCTCGACGCAAAAAATATAGCGCTTGAGGGGGCCTTTTTCGGTTGCGAGTGTACTCCCAGCCGCCTGGACGAGCAAGAGAGGTGTGGCCTCGTCCTCGGCAATTCGCCGCGCGATCCGGTCGAGCGCTTCGCCGTAAAGTTTTTCTCCCGCCAGGTTGCCGACGTCGCCGGCGCGGCCGCGAAAGCGCATGAAAAAAAGCCCGTCGCGCCGCGTAATCCGCACGAGGTCGTGCATGCGATAGCGATAAAGCCCCGCATAGGTCGTGACGACGAGTTCGTAGTCCGTGTCCTCTTGAGTTTCGTCGAGCAGGAGCGTCTCGCTCGAAGCATCGGCGTCGGTCGGCAGAAACTCCATGAAGGCGCCCGCGAGCGCCGCGAGTCCCTCGGAAGTCTCCGCTTCGACGGGGATGTTGAACAACCCCTCGCTCGCTCCATACCCCCAATCGACGAAACGGACGGCGGGAGGAAGCTGCCGGCGTGCTTCCCGCGCGTTTTCCCCGATCGTGCTCCCCGTCCAGCAGACGATCGCCGCGATGTCGGGCCACACGTCGGCGGGGTCGAACCTTCCCTTGGATGCGAAATAAGCGCGTAGCGCTGTCGCTCGTTCGGGGTCGGGGCGCAGCGTTCCTTCGAGCGCGGATGCCGTTTCGCGCGGCAGGTCGAAGTGCTCGGGCAGCGTGCCCGATGCGATGTCCTGGATGAGTGTGTCCGCGTGGTCGTTCGCGACGCGCAGCAACGAGGCGAATCGCGCCGCGTTGTTGCCGACGACGACCCCCAGGTCGGTTGCGGCGAGCGCGAAGCGGATCGTCAGGTACTCTTTGGTTTCGCCGTCCGGCAGGGCGCTCACCGCGAGCGGAAGGCAGATTTTTTTCAGGATCGGCTGCGCGCCGCTTCCCAGGTTGAATCCCGAGGCGGCGCCAAACGGGATGCCCGCTTCGGTGTGCCCCTGGCGCGGCGAGTTGGCCAGCGGCAGAATGGTCGTCTGCGGGTCTTTAAGCGACGGGATCAGGCGGAAAAAATGTTCGAGCCGCGCACGGAGCGTCGCGGCCTTGGCTTGCGCGCCGAGCTCACTCTCAGGGATGAATTTCGTCTCGGAAGACGTGCCGCTCGTGATGACGAAAGCGACCGCCTTGCCGGCAAAGAGCAGATCGGTTTCGCCGCGCTTGAGTCGTTCGATCCGGGACGCGTAGTCCGCGTATTCCGTGAGTGGCATTTTTTTTCGAAAAGCGTCGGCGCTTTCGATCCGATTGAAATTGTGTTCTCGGGCGAACTCCGTGTGTGCCGCGCTTCTTAGGATATCCATCAGCAGCGCTTCTTGCGCAGGGCGAGGGCAGGCTGCCATGCCGCGCGACAGGTGGTTGATCTCCGAGACGGGTAGTTCGGCGAGGTATTCTGGGAAGGGCGTTTCGTTGCCGAGCGCCTCGGAGAACGCTTTTTGAACTCTCCAAGGAGGGGCGGTGCGGAGTGAATGACGTTTCTCGACCGATTCGAGCACGAGGCGTGGGACGTCGATCCCCGTGCTTTTGCGAAATCCGAAAAAACCCGGCATGGAGTTGACTTCGCACAGGTAATAGCCGCCCTCTGGGGCGAAGAGCAGGTCGATCCCGCCGATCTCGAGGTCGAGCGCATGGATGGCGCGCTGGGCGATATCGAGCGCGGCCGCGTCGAGCGGGTATTCGCTCGAGGTGCCGCCCATGGAGAGGTTCGCCTTGAACTCGCCTTCGCGAGCACTTTGCCGCAGGATCGCTCCGATAGGCTTTTTGTCCGCGACGAAGATCCGCACG
>JAVBRL010000126.1:0-8092 GCA_031547985.1 Synergistaceae bacterium | reverse complement strand
CGTCCTTTCAAAAAGCGAGATGCCTTCAAAACGTCCGTGATATCGCACGCTATGCTGCCGGTTTTTTTCGGATCCATCGCGACACGCCCCCTTGGGGTGATATTTTGCTGTACGTTTATTCTACTCGTATTCGCTCAATTCGTGACGAACTCGCGCCCTCGTTTGTTCAGGGTTTTCACCGATACCGCCTTCAACAAGACCGTGTCGTAACCGTATGGATTTTTTTTGACCACCACGGATCCCGTAACCTCGATCCAGTCGTTGTCCTTTGGCAGGACTCCGCTCCATGTGAACTCGAAACCGACGACACCGTCACCGCCGCAACATCCGGGAGAGTTGCGGGTCACGCAATGGATGGTTTTTCCGGGGGCACTTTGAAACGGCGTGTACATGCCTTCGAGTTTGACGAGCCTGTTTTTGTAATCTCCTGGGTTCGCCATAACATCGTTGCACCCCGCGATGAAAAGCCTCTCTTTGATCTCGATGATTTCAGGCTGCGTGGCTCCCTGCGCCTCATGGAACGCCCTTGGGGCAAAAGCAATCACCGTAACCAGAATTGCGACGACACATGCGCCTTGCCAAAAACGCATTTCATTCGTTTTTTTCGCCACTCCTCGCATTTTCGAGCACCTCCTAAACGATTCGGCGAATTTTCCCCGCGGCGGCAAAAAGACAGAACGCCGCGAGGTTAACCATCACAACGCTCGCCCCTGCGGGTGTCGAAAGCGCGAACGAGGCCACGATCCCCAAAAAGAAACAGACGACGGAAAGCACCGCCGAACAGATCACGACACCCTTGAAACTCGAAAAGACCCGCATCGCCGTAAGCGACGGGAAGATGATGAGGCTCGAAATGAGCATCGCCCCCATGAGGCGCATCCCCACGACAATCACCAGGGCGGTCAAAAACGCGATCAACATGTTGTACCACCCCGTCTTCGTTCCCGTGGCCTTGGCGAAATTCTCGTCGAACGTCACGGCGAAGATGCTGTTGTACGACAGAACGTACAAAAACAGTACGATTGCCGCCACGACGACGCTCAGATACATGTCGCTTCTACTCATGGCGAGGATGCTTCCGAACATGTAGTTGCACACATCCGCATTCATGCCGGACGTGAGCGAGATCACGATCACGCCTGCCGCGAGCGCGCTGCTCGAGATGAGCGCGATGGCGGCGTCCCCTTTGATCCGGCTGTTTTCGCTGATACGCAGCAGGCAAAACGCCGCAAAAAGCACGACCGGAATCGACACCTCGAGCGGGGCCAGGCGCAGCGACATGGCGACGGCAAGCGTCCCAAATCCCACGTGCGAGAGACCGTCGCCGATCATCGAATAGCGCTTGAGCACGAGCGTCACCCCCAGCAGCGAAGAGCAAAGCGACACGAGCAAGCCGACGATCAGCGCGCGTACGATAAAGGAGTACGAGAAGAGTTCCGACAGCAGTTCAAACATTGCCGTCGTCGCCCGTCATTTTTCGGTAGACCTCCGTACGTGCGTACTCGGACGTGGCTCCGAAAAAACACGGCGAAACCTGCAGATGCAGGATCTTGTTGCCGTAGCGCACCGCGCTTTTGATATCGTGCGAGATCATGACGATCGTCACGCCGCCTTCGCGGTTGAGTTTCTCCAAAAGGTGGTACATCTGCTGCGCCATCATGGGGTCGAGCCCCGAGACGGGTTCATCGAGCATGACGAGCTTTTCCGTGGCGCAGAGCGCACGCGCCAGGAGCACACGCTGCTGCTGCCCACCGGAGAGTTCGCGGTACGACGCGCGCCCCTGGTCGCCGATCTCCAGGCGTTCCATGTTGCTCCGCGCACGCTCCTTGTCCCTTCGCGAATAGAACGACAGCAGCCCCCGACGGTTCAGGCAGCCGGACAGGACGACCTCAAACACGCTCGCGGGAAAATCCTTCTGGATCACCGTCTGCTGCGGCAGGTAACCGATTTCGGTCCGACGAACGCCCTGATATTCGACTCGCCCGGACGAAAGGCGCAACAATCCCAGTAGACCTTTCATGAGCGTGCTCTTGCCGGAGCCGTTTTCCCCCACGACGCACAGGTAGTCCCCTTGCGCGAGATCGAACGAAACGTCTTTCACGGCCGTACGGTTGTCGTATCCGATGGAGACGCCTCTGCAAACGAGCACCTCAGTTAAGCCCCTTCCGCAGGTTCTCGGCATTTTGTTTCATGAGCGAAACGTACGTTGCCCCCGCTTCGAAATCGACCTTGGCCAGGTTGTGGCACGAATGAAGCAGCAAGGGCATCGCCCCGGTCTGCTCGGCGATCGCGTCCGCGATTTTGCGGTTGCTGAGTTCGACGTAGTAAACACAGGGGATACGTTCGTTTTTCACTGTGTTGATCAAATAAGCGAGCGTCGCCGCGCTGCAGTCCGACTCGGTGCTGCACCCCGGAAAAGCGGCCGCGTAGTCGAGCCCGAACTCGTCGGCCAGATAGCGGAACGGAAATTTATCGCCGACGACGATCTTTTTACGCTTCGCGCCCGCGACGATCGACGCGATCTCCTTGTCCAGTGAATCGATCTGTGCTACATACGCGGCCGCGTTCGCCCGATAAAAATCGGCGTTCGCGGGATCGCGCTCGCAAAGCGCGTCCGAGATCACCTGCACGAGAAGTGCCGCGTTGCGGGGCGCCGTCCAGATATGTTCGTCGAGTTCGTGCGTGTCGTGCTTTTCATGTGCTTCATGTGCTTCGTGTGCGTCCGAATCGTGATCTTCTTCCGCCTGCATCCCCGGGGCGATTTCCTCGACAACCGTATTCACATGGTCCATCAGGCGAACGATTTTTTTATCCGTTTTGTCCGTTTTATCCGACGTGTCCATGGATTCCAGCAATGTATCCACCCAGGCGTCCCGATCGCCGCCGATGTAGATAAACACGTCCGCACCCCGCACGAGCAGGATGTCCTGGGGAGACGGGTCGTAGGAGTGGACCTCGGAACCGGGGCGCACAAGCATCGCCAGCTCGGCCCGGCCAGCGGCGATCTGCCGCGCGAAATCGTACGGGGGAAAGATCGTCGCCACGACCTTGAGCTTCCGGGTAGCGACGCCCGCAGGCTTCGGCTCCTCGACCGAATCGACCGAATCATAGGTATTCCAAAGCACTGCCAGGAGCACCGCCAGAAAAAACAAAGAAAACGCGTAGACGAATTTACGCATCGCAAAACCTCCTTGCCGTTTTTTAGGCGTGCCAAAAGACACGCTCCACAAGAGGCATTTTCAAAAATGCCCTCTCCTGTGTCGGGCGGATCAAGGAGTTTTAAATATTGAGCCGGATTTTGGTTTCGACGGGAGTTTTTTTCAAGCGGGCGCAAAAACCCGCCAGCTCGGTCCGTGAAAAAACGTCATTTCCGGACACGCCCCAAAGCGCGACGGCGCAAGCGCCCGCGCCCATGAGCTTCATCGCGTCCGCCAACCTCTGGATCTGCCCGCAAACCGCACAGGCAGTTCCGGGACAGTGATGCCCCACATGCGCGACAGCGAAGAAAACGAACAGCAAAAGAGCGGCACAGCACGCAACGAGCATCACAAAAGATTTTTCGCCCTTCCCCCGCATGTGCCCCTCCTCCTTTCGAACTCGAAAACCCCTCGCTCAAGCACAAACCGCGACGGTTTCCCCATGTTATGATTATAAAGATTATTTTTACAGGGTTATTTTACAGGAGGGTGGACGATGTCGCCAGTTCACGGAGGAGTTCTCGCGGCGTTGAAACTTTTCGGATCGCTGCCCGGCTGCGCGCTCGCAACGACGCGTGACGGGTCGTTATTGTACGCGAGCGGCACGCCCGAAGCGGGCGAAAACTACCTGGGACTCGGCGAAAGCGGCGGCACGCGCGAAACCGTCGACGCGGCACGCGCGTTTTTCTCCGCCCGCACGCTCCCTTTCGCCTGCCCGCTTTTTGGCAGCGCTTCGCCTGAAACAAGACACGCCCTTGAAGCGCTCGAAACATCGAAACAAGCGTCTCGCACGTGGATGACCTGCATGCACTTCACATATGACGAGCAAAAAATCACCCCCTTCATACCGACCGAATCGCAAGCATTCGCTTTTTCGCGGCTTCAAGGCGAACCACAAGCGCACGCGTGGGCCGACGCCGCATGGGGGGGGTTTGGCGACGACACAGGCTCGTCAGCCACTTTCGAAGCCGCCGCAAGATCCCCCGAGACATTTCGCGCATTCGCGGCCGCCTGTGCCGCTCATCCTGACATCGCACTCTACGGCGTGACCGAAAACACGACGCGACAAATATGCGCCACGCTGCTCGCGGCGCGCACCCCTTTCGGCACGGCGATCTTCTATGTCGCCACGCGCTCCGAATGGCGACACCGGGGGCTCGCGACGCGTTTATTGGGCAAAGCCCTCGCCGACGCGGATGACGCACTTCCAAAAGTTTTTTTGCTCGCCACGGATGCCGGCGAGCCGATGTATCGAAAATTCGGATTTACGGACGAAGGAACCGAGGGAAGGATTCCGGTCTATCTGATCCGGCCTTGAAAAACGGCCGCAAGCCAAGGAGGGGGTCTTCATGTACGCGTACGTCGTTCCGGCGGGAATCGCCACGATCACGGGCATCGTGCTCACGTTTGCGGTGGGAATCTGCATGCGCCCGGTACGCAAACGCTATCGCATCGACCTTCTGCCTGTCCACAGAATACTGGCGGGCGCGACGCTGCTTGCCGCGCTGCTTCACGTGGCGTTTCAGCACATTTAGGAGATCGGCTCCGACAAGGCTTCGAGCGCAAAGAGAATGTTCAGCAAGTCGATGCTCCCCTGCCAGACTGCGGGGTACTCGACTGCACCGCTTTGCGAACGCGAGACGAGCTTCGGCCCCGCATCGGCCTCGGACGCATGTCCGAATTCGCCGACGGCGCGGTAGGTTTTTTGCGCGAGCGCGTGCCCACACTCCGGGCAAGGAGTGCTCGGCTCCAAAAGGCACAGGTCGTGAACTGCGGGCGTTTCAAAATCGCGCCCCCAGCAGGCGCCCCGATAGTGCGCGTCTTGTTTGTTCGCCCCAATGACCACGTCGCGGCAATCGCGCACACTTTCGTCGGCGATCAGGCAAACCGATACGGGAAGCCCCACGGGACCGCAATAACCGGCAACCTCGCCCAGTTCCGCGCTCATTCGCTGCGCGTCCGCGACGCGGACGCGATCCGCTCCGAGCGCGCGCGCCACCTTCACGCCGCTCACGTTGCGGTCGCCTCGGATCAGAACGGCGACGAGGCGATCGGACGACTCCGCGCCCTCCGCAACATAGAACATCGTCTTGATCGTCCGCGCCGGCGTCACGCCAAGCATTTCGCACAGCAGGTCGATCGTCTTCGCCCCCGGTGTGAGGACCTCTTCCATCGGGGCGCACGCTTCTTGCGGCTCACTCTCGTTACGTGGAGACGAAAAAGGCGCGTGGGGAAGTCCTGAAAAACCGCAAGCCGGACAGGCAACTCCCTCCCGGGCACCTCGGTCGCCAGCCTGTCCTGGGCAGGCGATCACGTGGCGCAGGCCTTCCGGAGCGATCTCCCGGATCAAAGAAAAATTGCTCGCGTGGTCGTGGTCGCGCAAGGCCTCCAGGAACGCCTCGTACACGGAGGCGATCCGCGCGGCGGATTCTTCGTCCGTTCGCTCCCAACCCTTGAGGAAAAAAGTACGCCCTCGGTCTTCGGCGTACGCGCGGCAACAGTCCGGATAATCGCGCACGAATCGCTCGGCGAGCGAAAAGAGGGCTCCCGCGTCGCCATCACAATCGACGGGCTGTATCGCCCGGCGTTCGAGCGCCCCCGCCAACGATTGCACGAGGAGGTCCCTAAGCGCCACCCCCTGGGGCAGCAGCAGGATGGCGTCCGATTTCGCGTTGTAGACGGCGCACCCCTTCATCGCGAAACGCGATGCTCCCGCATCCTTGAGCTTCGCAGGGGGATTTTTGCTCTGTGGCACCCATTTTTTTTCGCTGTTTTCGTTCACGTAGGTCCCCTCCATCCGTCGATCGAGTATGGACAGTTCACACGAGCGCGCTCAGCGCCTCCATGATACGATTATTTTCCGTAGCGCTTCCCAACGTGACGCGAATTCCGTTCGCAACACCCTCCCCTTCGAGCGGGCGAAGCAAAATTCCGTGAGCGGCCAAGTCGCGACACACCTCGAAAGCGCCGCGCGATCCCTTCAAGCGTATGAAGACGAAATTCGCCTGCGAAGGCGTGTATTCGATACCGCGCGACGCGAGAAAACGGCAAAAGCGCTCGCGTTCGCGGATCACGAGCGCGCGGCTGCGCTCCCAGAAGGCGTCGTCTTCCAGTGCGGCGGTTGCCGCGGCGAGTGCCAGGCAATTGACGTTGTACGGCTCGCGCACGCGGTACATGAGTTCGAGCAGGCCCGGATGCGCCGCGGCGAAGCCGACTCGCAACCCCGCCAGCCCGAGGATCTTCGAAAACGTCTTGAGCACGATCAGGTTGGGGCGGCCCGCCAAAGAGGCGAAACCGCTCGTGAACGCCGCGTCGTCCGCGAAATCGGCGTACGCTTCGTCGAGCACGACGAGCACTCGTTCCGGTATGGCGTCCAAAAAGCGTTCGAGATCGCCCGCGCGCGTGAGCGTGCCGGTCGGGTTGTTGGGATTGCACAGAAAAATCATTTTCGTACGATCCGTTATCCGCTGCAAGAAACCGTCCAGGTCGTTGCCCCAGCCCGCGTCCATCGGAATGCGTATAGGAATCGCGTCCATCGTCCGTGCAGTTCCCGCGTAGACGGAAAACGTCAGCTCCGCGCACACGACCTCGTCGCCGGGGTTCAAGAACGTCAGCCCCAACAGCGTCAACACCCCGTCCAGTCCGTTGCCGAGCAAAAACCAATCCGCGCTCAGGCCGTAACGCTGGCCCAGACGCTCCAAAAGCACGGTCCCGCGGCTTTCCGGATAGCGGTGGATGTTCGAAAGCGCGCTCTCAATCGCCCGGACGACTGCCGGCGACGGCGCGCCGCTGTTTTCGTTCGCGCTCGCCTTCAGGAGGGGAAGCGACTCCTCCACTGGGGCGACAGCCGCGACCCCCGGATCGTATTCACGCAACTGCGCGACACAGGGACGCGCATAAGAGATGAAATCGGGCGAAGCTTTTGGCACGTTAAAATCCTCCGAAAATTTTAATCTTTTTTGCTTTTTGTCTGCTTTGTTTACTGAAATGAGGGTAAGAGGTCGGCAAGCGCCACCTCGACGGAATCGTAACGAAGCGCAGCCTCTGGCAGCAAGTCGCCGATCGCGACGAAAAGCCCTCGGCCGAAAGCCGCTTGGGCCATCTGGTCGCTCGCCGTGTCCCCAAAGAAGAGAGGGTATCGGCAAGACAAGCGGTCGCAAAGTCGCCGCAACCCTTCGGGCGAGGGTTTGAGAACGCCGGAGTCGCGGGTCACCGCGTTTTCGACCGGGAAATCGTGCCACCCGAGCCGTTCGAAACCGAGCAAAAGCTCCTTCAGGTCACGCCCCGTGTAAATGCCCACGGGAAGGCCAAAGGCGTCCCAACGACGCCCCACCATGGGGGTTTCGAGCGTGTAAAGCCCCTGTGCTCCCGGAACGCCAAAATAAAGATCTTGGCAAAGCTGGAGAATTTTTTCATACGAGACAACCTCGCCGAAACGCTCCCTCACCCATTCGGCCGCATCGCCCCCCGGCGCGAGCGTTTTGAGCTCCTCCTCCCACATCTCGGGGGTGGGCAGCGCGTTGGAAAGGCAAACGCCCGGTCCACCCCCACGCGCGACGGCCGCCGAAAGGAGCGACCAGGCGATATCGTTATCATCGTTAAACGCGCCGTGGCGCTTGATCACCTGCTGGTGTTTCGGAGAATACCCCGGAATGTCGCAACAACCGTCGAAGAAATTCTCCCATCCGCGCTCAACGGCCCGGCGGATCATCTCGGGAAAGGAGCGTTCGGCATCGAGCAACACGCCATCGACATCGAAGATCAATCCGTCCACCTCTTTGGCTTTTTCCAAAAACACGATTCTCCCCCCCTTCACTGTGCAACCGGCATGTAGCATGATAACATGAATCCAACCGACAACGAAGGAGGCTCGCCGTACAACTATGCCACGCACA
>JAVBRL010000017.1:0-11363 GCA_031547985.1 Synergistaceae bacterium | reverse complement strand
GCATCAATCCTCCACCCAGCGCGTGCCCCCCCATGACCAAAACCAACAGCGGGACGGAAAAAGCGGTGGCGATCCAGAAACGCCGCATCATGTCTTTAAGTTCCGGATCGTCTCCTTCCGCAACGGTTACGGTTTCCGGTTCCAGTGCCATGCCGCACTTGGGGCAAGTGCCCGGGCCTGGTTGCCGTACTTCCGGATGCATCGGACAGGTATAAGTGGCCTGCGCGTCTTCCTGAACGTGAACGATTGCGATTTCCGGTTCCAATGACATGCCACACTTGGGGCAAGTTCCGGGGCCTGGTTGCCGTACTTCCGGATGCATCGGACAGGTATAGGTGGCCTGCGCATCTTCCTGGTGCACCATATTTTCTACTGTGCTCATAATGATGCCTCCTGGGTTTTGAACCCGTTTAATCTATCTAGCCGACGTTGAGCCCTTTACTCCCCAGAAAATCTCGCAACTCTTGCACGCCAAGGTGCGTAAAAGGTTTCTTCTTGTGCACAGCCATCGCAGAGGCATATCCAGCGACTTCCCCTGTGTTCATCACCACGGGAAGCGACCGAACGGAACTGGCGGCCATCCGGTCGCAACAAATGCACTTTCCGGCGGCGATGATCCGTTTGGAACGCGACGGAATCATCGCGGAATAGGGGATGTAAAACAGGCCGTTCGGATCTTTCCAATCGATCTCGTCGACGAAAGGATCGTGAACCCCCATAGGAAAACACCCCACCGCCACGCTGTCCGGGTAGCGTCGCCCTTCGAGAACGCTTTCCGCCGCGACTTTCGTGAGCGAAACGATGCGCCGTCCTTCGCGCACGCCGATCTGCGGCGCCATCGCCGCCAATCCCGAGTGTGCCAAGCCGCTCACGTTTTCCTTGAGGAAGGGGATGATCCTGATAATCTGCGTCCGCGCTTCGATAACACTCCGCGTCATATCTTTCGACGACTCGTAGTCGACGATCGTGCGCGTCGCGTTGACGGAAGCATCCGATGTCCCTGGAATTGGGGCGATCGACAGGAATTTTCCAGGGAAAATTCCTCTGTCGTACCCTTCCTGGACACAGGCCTCCGCATCCTTGGAAAGCAAAAACCGCTCCAAAAGCTCGTGGTCCGTGCCACTTAAGCGAAACAAAAGCGTCGAAACCTCGCGTTCCAAATCCGACAGGTATGTTTCAAAACCGGCCTTTGCTGTCAGCTCGGCATGTCCGGTGGCGTCAATCGCAACCGAAGCGGCTATTTCGATCTCGTCGAACTCCCCCGCGACGACGACGGTGACGCCATCCTTCGATTCCGACGCACTCTGCAGCCTGTATCCTCCGAGGGCACGAAAATTCGACGACGCCGTGAACCAATCGAGCAACAATTTGAGCACTTCCGGGTTGTAGCGCAGCTTGTCCCCCTTGACGCCTTGGTTCGAAAGGACCGGTACGTTGTAGTAATGCCTCGCCGCTCCGACATGGAGTATTTTCTCAACGATCTCGTTTTCGATTCCGCCATAGATCGGCTGTCCCCGAAACGTGAAACCGTCCATCTCGCAGACCAGAGTCGACGTGGCCTGTCCTCCGGGGATGTAGGACATCTCGACGAGCACGACATCGAGCCCTTCTCGCGAAGCGGCCATGGCCGCCAAAAAACCGGCCATACCGGCACCGACTACAAGGATGTCCGTTTTCAGGAAAGATTTCGCCATGGGACCCCACTCCTTTCGAGCTTGCGTCGATATGAAATGCTAATGACTATTAACTTATCATCCAAATGGCCGCAGATCTCCGGTATTTTTACTAATTTAAAATAATTCTAGATTCATGGGTCGAGCATCTCACAATAGGTCGAAAAGATCAAAAAAAAACGCCGACGTACGTCGGCGTTTGATACGAAAACAGGCCTTTGCAGTTTTCGGGTTTTTATCACATGTCGATGCGAAGCGATGCGAGCTTCGTGAACCAGTCGCCGGCCTCTTTGGCGTCGGCTGCGAAACCGTCGCGTCCCATGAGACCGTACGTGTATTTCTTGCCCTGCTCCACACCCGGCTGGTCGAACGGGTCAATCCGCATCAGGCGGCCCGTAAGCGCCGTCGTGTATTCGTAGAAGAAGATCAGGGCGCCGAGCGTTCGCGCGTCGAGTGTGGCCATGTCGATCCATGCCACGGGGCGCCCCGCCTTGACGAGCGCCGAAGCCGTGCTTTTGGCCTCGAGGCGCAGCATTTCCCCCATCCCCTTACCACTCATATACAAAAGCGACCCGAGCGACGCGTCGCGGATCGGAGGCAGCACGATCTCGTCTCCAGGATCCGACACGTTCACGAACGTGTAGGCTTTGTCGTCGGGGCCTTCGGCATAAAGTTGCAGCTGCGAATGCTGGTCGATCGCGCCCGTCGCGCGCACGGGAGTCGTTCCTTTTCCCTGCTTTCCGAGGCTCTCCCCCCAAAGCTGCGCGAACCATTCGGCAAACGTCTCGAGCTTGCTCGAGTACGGCATCAAAACGGCCATCGGACGACCGGCGAGTTCGTGGTAGCGATGAAACGCGGCCAGGATCCAGGCCGGGTTGTCTTTAACGCCGCACCGCGCCGCGAGCAGGCGTTTCATTTTTTGGGCACCGTCCAAAAGAGCGACGACGTCGATCCCCAAGGCGGCTGCGCTCGTCAACCCGCAGGCCGAGAGGACGGAATACCGCCCGCCGACCGACGGTTCGATCACGAGCGACCGGCACCCCGTGGCGCGCGCGAACTCCCGGAAAATCCCCTTTTCAGGATCCGTGATCACGAGCAGGTGTTCTGTCGCGTTGCCCGCGCCGAACTCCTCCTCAAGGCGGTCACGAAACCAGAGGAATTGCGACATCGTCTCGGCCGTCGCCCCCGACTTGCTCACGCCGATGAGCGCGACCGACCCACCTCGTGCGCGCTCCCAGATCGCGCGCGTCTTCGTGGGATCGGGGTTGTCCGCCAAATAAAAACGCGGCCCCCGTTCGGACCGCGGCAGTTCGTTGAAATATTCCGGCAGCAGAGCCTTGTTGAGCATCAAATTCCCAAGCGCGGAACCGCCGATGCCGACGTGAATGATCGCGTCGTGACCTTTGAGCCATTCGGCCGTCTTCAGAACATCGCCTGTAGGCGACTCGGGAAGCGCATACCAACCGAGCCCCGATTGCCCCGAAGCGCTTCCTGCAGCGATCCAGCCGGCCGCCTCGACAAGCGTCTCAGCCGAGTCGCTCAGGAATTTCTTGAACAGCCCGTTATCCGGCTTCGCACCGCCCAAAAGGCCGCCCAGCGAAAACGACAGGCCGCAAGAAACGGACGCGAGGTCCGCCGTCATGGCGTCAAACTTCCGTCAGGTCGTCGCGGTCGAGCGTCACCTCGACCTGAACGCCCTCGACCACTCCGGGGATGAATATCTGCCGGCGCGAGATCGTGATCGACGCGATCTGGATCATCGCATAGCGTTTGAGGAGGTGCTTGCCGATGGAGCCCGCGAGCAGTTCGAGCGATGAGTACTTCGACCCCATCACGACGAACTTGATGTCTTCATAAAGACTCGCTTCGCGGACCGGCGGTTGTTTCGCGCTTCCGTCGCCTTCGCATTCCAAGTCGTACGTCACGGCAACATCGATCGAAAGAAGTTGCCCCAGCTCCCGTTCGACTTCGAGAGCCCCGTGAAAAGCGTGAACCTGTATTCCTAAAATCGTGAGCGTGGTCAACATCGAAAACCCTCCTCAAGGGAAAATTGTGAAAAAATAATTTATTGGATCAGCCCGGCGTCTTCAAGTGCCGAACGGATTTCTTCCGGAGCGTAGCCAACGATGTAGCGCTCACCGATCGACGTCACCGGAACTCCCATCTGGCGCGTCTTCTTGACCATTTCCTTCGCGGCGGCATGATCCGCTTGAATATCGACCGATTCGTACGAAACCTTCAAAGAGTCGAGATACTCCTTCACTTTGTCGCACCACGGACAGGTCTTCGTCGAAAAAACTTTTACACTCACCTGCGTCGACCACCTTTCATATCATCGTTGCAGCCTGGTTACACTCTGTGCGAAAATCATAACACACAAGCCCGACAAAAAAGAAAATATAAAAAAGCACTTTTACGGCTCGTTTTGCGCCTTGAGACTATGTATAATGACTCGTGCATAAATTTCTTAGGAGGCTCAACCATGTTCAAAATCGTATCCAAGAAACTCATCGCACCGAAGGAGTACGACATCTGGGTCGAAGCTCCCCGCGTTGCCGCGCGCGCTCAACCGGGGCAGTTCGTCGTCCTGAGATCAGGGGAAACAGGCGAGCGTATTCCTCTCACGATCGCCGACTACGACCGTGAAAAAGGCCTCATTCGTCTCATCTTCCAGGTCGTCGGCAAAAGCACGCTGCTGTTTTCCACCCTGAATGTGGGAGAAGTCATCACCGACATCTCCGGCCCCCTGGGAAGCCCCAGCGACGTCGAAAAATTCGGCACCGTGCTGATGGTCGGCGGCGGCGTCGGCATCGCGGCGCTCTTCCCGATCCTGCGCGCCCTCAAAGAGGCGGGCAACCGCACGATCACGATTCTGGGCGGTCGCACGGCCGACCTCGTGATCATGAAAGACGAGTGCGCGAAATACTCCGACCGCCTGATCGTCACGACCGACGACGGCTCGGAGGGCATCAAGGGCCTCGTGACCGACGCCATGAAACAAGTCGTCGCCGATGGCGAGAAGATCGACCGTAGCTGGGCCATCGGACCTTCGATCATGATGAAGTTCTGCACGCTCACCGCCAAAGAACTGGGACTTCCGATCTGGGTCTCCTTGAACCCACTGATGCTCGACGGAACGGGCATGTGCGGCTGCTGCCGCGTCTCGGTGGACGGGAAGATCTTCTTCGCCTGCGTCGACGGACCGGAATTCGACGGACATAAAGTCAACTGGAACGAGTTCATGTCGCGCATGAAGCAGTATCGCGACGAGGAAAAAATTTCGATGGAGAAATTCGAAGAGGAAGTGGGGAAAGCACAATGAGCGCGCCGGTTCAAAAACAAAAGACCGCCATCTCCGAACAGCCGGCGGACGAACGGATTCACAATTTCAAAGAAGTCTGCCTGGGATACACGCTCGATGAAGGGGTCAACGAGGCCGCGCGCTGCCTGCAGTGCAAAACGGCCCCTTGCATCAAGGGGTGCCCCGTCGCCATCGACATCCCCGGGTTCATCAAGGCCGTCCGCGACGGCGACATGAAACGCGCGTCGGAAGTGCTGCTTTCCAGCACGAACCTGCCCGCCGTCTGCGGGCGCGTCTGCCCACAGGAGACGCAGTGCGAGGAGCTCTGCACGCTCGCGAAGATCCAGGATTTCGAACCCGTGGCGATCGGCAAACTCGAACGCCTGGTGGCCGATTGGAAGTACGATCAGCCCAAGGAAGAGGGCAAAGGCAAGCCCGCCCTCGATAAAGGCAAGATCGCCGTCGTAGGCTCGGGCCCCTCGGGGCTCACCGTGGCGGGCGACCTCGCCAAGATGGGATACGCCGTCACGATCTTCGAGGCGCTGCACAACGCGGGCGGCGTTCTGATGTACGGCATCCCCGAGTTCCGCCTGCCGAAGCGCATCGTCGCGATGGAAATAGCAGCCATGCGCGAGCTCGGCGTCGACGTCGAGTGCAACGTCGTGGTCGGCAAGGCCACCACGCTGCCGGAGATCTTAGACGAGTTCGACGCGTGCTACATCGCCGTCGGCGCCGGCGCTCCGAAGTTCCAGGGCGTTCCCGGCACGACGCTCAACGGCGTCTACTCCGCGAGCGAGTACCTCACGCGCATCAACCTGATGCACGCGTACGAGTTCCCGAAGTACGACACTCCCACGAAGCGGTCGCGCCGCGTGGTCGTGATCGGCGGCGGCAACGTGGCCATGGACGCCGCGCGCTGCGCGAAGCGCCTGGGCGCCGAGGACGTGCAGATCGTCTACCGGCGTTCGCTGGCGGAACTCCCGGCGCGTATCGAGGAATACCACCACGCCGTCGAAGAGGGGATCGTCTTCAACTGGCTCGCGAACCCCACGGAGTACGTCGACGACGGCAACGGTGCCTTGAAGGGCGTCCGTTGCATCAAGATGGCCCTGGGCGAGCCGGACACATCGGGCCGCCGCCGCCCCGTTCCCGTCGAAGGAAGCGAGTTCTTCCTCGAAGCCGACACGGCCATCGAGGCCATCGGCCAGGAGGCGAACAAAGTCATGCTCTCGGGATGCCAGGAGCTCAAGCTCAACAAATGGGGGTACATCGACGCCGACCCCAAGACGGGCGCGACGTCCGTCGAGGGCGTTTACGCCGGAGGCGACATCGTCACCGGCGCGGCGACGGTCATCCTGGCCATGGGCGCGGGAAAGGAAGCGGCTATTGCGATCGACAAATACGTCACGGAGAATAAAAGCAAGCAAAACTAAAACATCGCTTCAAAATACAATAAAAAGAGCCTCTTTCGAAGAGGCTCTTTTTTATTTTGCCTTTCAGGCACCGCGCCCTCTGCCGCCGATCCATCTTCCGACCGCCTCGTAGAGCGTCTCGGGATCGATCGGTTTCGTCAAGTGGTCGTCCATCCCGCTTTCCAGGCTCTTTTCCCGGTCTCCCGACATGGCGTGCGCCGACATCGCGATGATCGGCAAACGGTCGTGGCGCCCCGAGGCGCGGATCCGCCGCGAGGCCGTGAGGCCGTCCATCACGGGCATCTGGATATCCATCAAGACGAGCGCGTAGTCGCGTTTTTCCAGCATCGCAATCGCCTCTTCGCCGTTCGCGGCGATGTCGACAATATATCCCTCGGACACGAGCATCTCCTGCGCGATGATCTGGTTGATCTCGTTGTCTTCGACGAGAAGGATCCGTGCGCCGTTCGCGCCCCCCCAGACCGCCCGCGAGGATGTTCCGCCTCCGTCCTCCATTGAAACACCCATCCCATCGCCGCGCGTTTTCTCCACCGGAAGTTCGAAGCGTACCGTGAAGCGAAACGTCGCTCCCTTCCCCGGCTCGCTCTCGGCCCAGATACTTCCCCCCATCATCTCGACCAAGTTTTTGCAGATCGCGAGTCCGAGCCCCGTTCCGCCATACCTTCGCGTGATCGAAGAATCGGCCTGAGTAAAGGGCGTGAACAGTGCGTCCACCTGCTCGGGCGTCATGCCGATACCGGTGTCGGACACTGCAAACCGAAAATAGACGTGCGTGTCTTCTTGCCAAAATTTCTCGACTCCGATGTCGATACGCCCGGCTTCCGTGAACTTGACGGAGTTGTTGATGAGGTTGATCAGGATTTGCTTCAAACGCAATGGGTCGCCGACGAGGCCTTTAGGCAGGCCTCCCGGAAGTTTCAAGCCGAAATCGATCCCTTTTTCCGCGATCCGTGCGGAGAAGATGCCGTCGACTTCTTCGAAAATGTCCTCGAGACGAAACTCGACGCATTCCATCTCGAGTTTCCCCGCCTCGATCTTTGAAAAATCCAAAATGTCGTTGATGATCCGAAGAAGATTTTTCGCCGACTGCTCCGTCTTCGCCAAATAGTCGCGCTGTCTTTCCGTCAGTTCGGTTCCGAGCGTCAGGCGGATCAACCCCAAGATGCCGTTCATGGGCGTACGGATCTCGTGGCTCATGTTCGCCAGAAATTCGCTTTTGGCCTTCGTGCTCTCCTGGGCGGCGTCACGAGCCAGGCGCAGATCGTCCTCGACTTTGTGCATCTCCGCGAGCATGGCCTTGAGTTCGCGCAGATCGCGCGTATAGCCCGCAACGATAAAATCCCCCCGGAACTTCACGCGCACGAGCGTGATCTCCGACGGAACGGGATCGCCGTTCAGCTTCTGGTGCATCCATTCGAAACGACAGTAGCCTTCCGCGAACGCCTCTTTGATATTTTCAAGCGCCATCTCGGACGAAAGCCGTCCGTTCGGCTGGCGCTCGGGAGAGAGTTCGTAAAACCGATCGAGATACTCCTGTTTGCTCGACAGCTCGAACAGTTTGACGGCTTCCTGGTTACAGTCGATGTTGTGAAAGTTTTTGTCCCACAGATTGCAGCACAGCGGCGTGGCATCGAGCATCAGCTGCGTGCGTTCGTCCGCCTCGCGGATCTTCGCCATGCTCGCTTTGAGTTCGCGCAAGTCACGCGTGTAACCCGCCACGATGAAACCGTCCTTGTATTTCACCCGCACGAGCGTGATCTCCGACGGCACAGGCTCGCCGTTCAGCTTCTGGTGCATCCATTCGAAACGGCAGTAACCCTCCTCAAACGCCTTCTTGATATTTTCGAGCGCCATCTCGGACGTCAGTCGCCCGTTCGGCTGGCGCTCGGGAGAGAGCTCGTAAAAACGATCGAGGTACTCCTGCTTGCTCGACAGCTCGAACAGCGTGACGGCCTCCTGATTACAATCGATGTTGTGGAAATTTTTGTCCCACAAATTGCAGCACAACGGCGTGGCGTCAAGCATCAGCTGCGTGCGTTCATCCGCCTCGCGCATCTTTTCGAGCGTCGCTTTGATCTCGCGCAGGTCGCGCGTGTAGCCGACCACGATGAAATCATCCTTGTACTTCACGCGCACGAGCGTAATCTCCGATGGGACAGGTTCGCCATTCAGTTTCTGATGCATCCATTCGAACCGACAATATCCTTCGTCGAACGCTTGTTTGACAAGCTCCTGTGCCAGGTCCTCCGAGCGCTCTCCTCCGGGTTGAAACTCCGGCGACAGTTCGTGAAAACGGTTCAGATATTCCTGCTTGCTCGACAGCTCGAACAACTTCACCGCTTCCTGGTTGCAGTCAATGTTATGCAAATCCCGATCCCAGAAATTCGCGCACAGGGGCGTGGCGTCGAGCATGATCTGAGTGCGCTCGTCCGCCTCGCGCATCTTATCGAGCGTCGCTTTGAACTCGCGCAGGTCGCGTACATACCCCGCGACGACGTATCCGTCTCCGTAAGAAACCCGAATAAGCGTGATCTCGCATGGAATGGGCTCGCCGTGGGCATTTAGATGCAGCCACTCGAAACGCATATATCCCCGCTCGAACGCCTCTTTGACGCTCTGGAGGACCCGCTCCCGCGACAAGCGTCCATCAGGCTGATGCAGGGGAGAGAAATCGTAAAAACGGTCGAGGAACTCCTGTTTGCTCGACACACCGAACAAGCGAACTGTCTCCTCGGTGCATGCTATGATCTCGTATCGATCGTTCCAGCAATTGCCGCAAATCGGCATCGCATCGAGCATGATCCGGTTCAGGTCGTTGGCATTCATGCGGACATTCCGCCCCCTCTTTGGCGCTCATAGCCGCGTCTTCGTCTTCGTAATGCAAGATCGAAGTTGTCCGTTCGTTGCTTAGATCTTATGGAATTATCGATCGTTACGGTATCACAAAAATGCAGTATTCACAACGTGTTTGCGGAATAATTTCATGAATTGCGATCGTTTTTCACGGTACCATCATTTTTTTAAACGATGCCACATTTCTTCTTTATATTTCGCACTCACTGAAAAAAGAGAGTGACCGATCCTTTGCGCGATCCTTTAAAAAAAACGCCCGATAACGCGCATTCCTTATTGACGGGAACGCGAAGGCTGCTATAATCGTATCCGCACGGTAAGCCGGGGTGGCGGAATAGGTAGACGCACGGGACTTAAAATCCTGGGGACGCGAGTCCGTGCGGGTTCAATTCCCGCCCTCGGCACCAACGCATTGGTTATCGCGGGGTGGAGCAGTTCGGCAGCTCGTCGGGCTCATAACCCGAAGGTCGCAGGTTCAAATCCTGCCCCCGCAACCATTTTTTTTTGCGTTTTTGGCGGTGTAGCTCAGATGGCTAGAGCACGCGGTTCATACCCGCGGTGTCACTGGTTCGACTCCAGTCACCGCCACCATAGACATCGACGAATCCCCCACGCGACGTTTCGCGTGGGGGATTTTTTTTGATGGCTATTTATACGCAGCCCCTCTGGATTCGACAGATGTGACGATGATCGACATTTTTTCCATGTCGAGCAAGAACAGAACTCTCCATCCGCCGACACGCAAACGGTACTCTTCTCTTCCTACGAGAGGTTTGATGTCGCCGTGCGGGCCGTTGCGCAGTTCGTATATCGCGGTTGCGATGCGTCGTTTATCGGGGTCTGAAATCCGTTTAAGGCGCTTCAACGCCTTGGGCGATATCGACAGGTGCCACTTCGCTAGCATAGTTCCTTCATTGCAATTTCAAACGGAACCGCTTTACCCTCTTGTATTTCCCGAGAGGAAATTTCCAAATTCTTTTCTTCTTGCGCGGAGAGCGGGGGCTCGTCGGGGTCGGGTGTCATTTTTCGGTAAGCTTCTTTGTCCCGCTTGATCGACCGCAAAAGGTCCAAGGTATAAAGCACCTGCTCATCCGATAATCCTTGGATGGCTTCGTAAAGCTTCACTCTTGGATGATCATCGCGTTGGGTCGTGGAGACTGCATGGGAAGACACCGGCTACACCCCTTTTTCGTTCCCGTATTGTTTTATTTTATGCTGCATAATTCGGTTTGTGAAGAGTGAATGTATCGAAGCAAACGAAGGAGCCCCTTTCGAGGCTCCCTCGTCCGTGTTGCTCTGATTTCGTTATGCCGTTCGTTTCGGTCTAGTCATCGCGCTTGCGCTTCATCCCCACCACGCCCATCATCAACGCCGCCATCGATACCAATGGCGCAGCCGACGCGTCGCACCCGCTCGACGACCCGCCGCCCCCCCCCGTGCTCTCCTGCGGGAAGCCCGGCATGTCGGCCAGTTTCAGCCCGCCGTTCGCGAACGTCTGCACGTAGGTCGTGTCGTCGCCCGTGAGCTTGTACTGGATCGAGCTAATCATTCCGTCTTTGAACGCGTCCCTGTTCGCCGCCGTGCCCGATATCTCCAGATACGGGGCGCTCGCTTTCAGTGCCGCCACCGGCGTGGCGTTGCCGTCGGCGTCCACCCAACGGTACGCAATATCCGTCAGGCCCAGGTTCGCCAGATACGCCTTGATCACCGACAGCAGCGCCGGGTCCGCGCCCGCTCCGAACGGCAGGCGGATTTTCACCCCCCACGTGCCGTCGGCGTTCTGCGTGGCGATCACTTCGCAGGCGTTCACGCTGAACGTGAAATATCGCTGCTCCGTCGGTTCGACGGGGCCTTCGACGATCACGTTGATCGTGTACGTCTTGGTCGTCGTTCCATCCTCAGCCGTCACGGTGATCTGAAACGGGCCTTGGGTGAAGTCGTGCTTCGCGGGTAGTTTTGGCTCGCTTTTCGCTCCTGAAGGTAAATTGCCCGCGATGTCGAGGCTCGAAACGTCCGTGCCGTTCGGCACCGTGATCGTGAAGGTCTCGCCCGTGCGCTCGCCGCGATACGTCGTGCCGCCGACCGAGACCCGCACGTTCGAGG
>JAVBRL010000192.1:0-3395 GCA_031547985.1 Synergistaceae bacterium | reverse complement strand
TTTTTCCATGAACTCCTCGGTGAGGCCCATCGTGTAGATGCAGCCGATGGAAAGTTTGCCTTTAAAATTGGAGCGGTCCGTCTTGCGATAGGCGATGTTCGAAAAGACGAGGCGCTCCAAAAGCGCGCGTACGCACGCCGTGACGTCGCTGATGTAGATCGGCGAGGCCAAGAGCAGCACCTGCGAAACAGCCAGACGTTCCAAAATTCCCGAGAGATCGTCGCGCATCACACAGCGCCCCGTGTAGGCCCCATCGATCCGCTTGCAGGCGAAACAACTGGAACACCCTTTGAAGTTCAGGTCGTACAGATCAATCGTTTCGACTTGCGCTCCGGCCGATTGTGCCCCGGCCACGGCGCGTTCGAGCAGCATCGCCGTGTTCCAGTTCTTACGCGGGCTACCGTTAATGGCGATCACTTTCACATCGTTTCTCATATCGCTCACTCCTTATTTGATTTAACGCAGAATATCCCTCTTGTCTGGATTTTGTTCGAACCAGCGGACGGCGTAGGGACAGACAGCACGGGCGCGCTTGCCTTGACGTTTGATCTCGTCGTACGCGTGTTCGAGGAGCTGTCCCGCGACGCCTTGGCCGCGCAACGACTCGTCGACAAACGTGCGATCGATCTCGACGATGTCCTTCTCGTCCTTCGCGTTGGGGAACGTCACTTCCGCGACCATGCGTCCTTTTTCGTCGTCGACGTGAACTCGGTTCGCCTCGTGAATGAATTCCAAACGCAACACCCTCTTTCGCGTAACAAGATTTTTTTATCATATCATTATGGTTGTAAAATCTCCTAAGAACAGGGGGCGCGGGGGAAAATTTCCCCCGCAATATCTTTTAGCTTTGATCTTTTATTTAAAGGAGTGTTCTTCATGATCTCGACGCCTCAATCGCGCGAGGAACTGCTGCTTCGCCTCATCAAAATCCCGAGCGTCACGCAGAGCGCGCGAGAAAACGATGCCGCGCTTTTCGTACGCGAGCACCTCTCGCACCTCGCCTATTTCAAGGAACACCCCTCCCACCTCGTGCTGATCGAGACGCCGCTCGAAGGGGACGCCGACCGCCCCCTGCACACGGTGGTCGCCCGCATGATGGCGAAAAAAAGCACCCCCAAGACCGTCGTGCTGATCGCGCACTACGACGTGGTCGACGTCGCGTGTTACGGCAACGAGATCCCTTACGCTTTCGACCCCGAGGAGCTCGCCAAACGGCTCGACCCCGAGGAATTTCCGCCGCGCGCGCGACAGGACCTTTTATCGGGCGGTTACATCTTCGGACGCGGCAGCATGGATATGAAGTGCGGGCTTGCACTTGAACTGGAGCTGCTGCGCGACTACGACCACGATCGCGACCTGTTCGACGTCAACGTGATCGTGGCGGCCGTCCCGGACGAGGAGAACACGGGGTGCGGCATGCGCCGCGCCGCGAGCTTCCTCGCGCAGCTGAAACGAGATGAAGGACTCGAATACATCGCGGGGATCAACACCGAGCCCTCGGATCCCGGCTTGCCCGACGCCCCCAATCCGCTCGTCTTTCTGGGGACGCTCGGGAAAGTACTGCCGACCTTTTACTGCCGGGGGCTGGAAGCACACGTGGGAAATTATTATCGGGCACTGTCCGCCGCGCTGCTTTCGTCGCAGATCGTCCGCCTGGCCGAGGCTGCCCCCGCGTTCGCCGACCCGTCGCGCGGCGTGTGCCACCCATCGTGGATCTGCCTGCAGCACAAGACGCTCGCCCGCGAGTATGTCGTGACGATCCCCGCGCGCTCGGTCGCCTACTTCAACTGTTTCATGACCACGAAAACGCCTGCGGACGTCCTGGTCGACATGGAGTCGCTCGCGCGCGAAGCAGTCGCGCGAACATGCGAGCAGCTCGCGGCCTCGCACGAAGCGCTCTCGAAACAAGGTTACGCGCCTCCCTCGCGCGATTTCGGCGACCTGCCCGTGATCCGCTTCGAAGAAATTCATCAAAAAGCGGCCCGAGCGTTCGAAGGAGGCGAAGAAAAATTTCGCGAACATATGAGCGCGTTTTTAAAATCGCTCCCCAAGGGAGATATGCGCGACCTTGGGATCGAGCTTCTGGAGGAAATGATCCGCATTGCTCGCATCGAAGCGCCGTTCATCGCGTTCGGGTTCCTCCCCCCTTATTGCCCGCAATTGTCGAGCCTGACGGGAAAGCCGCAGGCGAACGCGCTCGTGCGGGCGGCGGAACGCGTCATTCACGAAGCGAAAGAGCGTTTCGACACGACACTCGACACCGCCGAATTTTTCGCGGGGCTTTCCGACCTGAGCTACCTGGGGTTCATGGGGAGCACCGAATCCGTCGAAGCGATGGCGCGAAACTGCCCCGGCTGGGGGGAACTCTACTCCGTGCCGATCGGCGACCTGGCCGAGATCGACATGCCCGTGGCCAACCTGGGGCCATGCGGCTACGACGCGCACCTCAAATCGGAACGCCTCGCGCGCGCGTATTCGCTCGACATCCTGCCCGAGCTGCTCGTTTCGATGATCCGCGCGTTGTCCGAGGAGTGAGAGAAGATAAAATAAAAAACAAGCCCTAAAGATGACCGAGGGGGCCGGCGGCCCCCTCGACCCCCGTTCAGTAAACCTTTCAAAAAATCTTAAAAATTTTCAGCCAAGCACACCTCCGAGAGAGGCGCGCGTTTTTTTCGGGAGCGACTCGAGGACGAGCGCGTACGATTCGTCGATCAAGCCGTAAAGAATCAATTCCTTGAAATCCGCGTCGAGGAAAATCGAATTCCAATGCGTTTTATTCGAATAATAGCCCGGAATGACGACCCCCTCGAACGCGTCGCGCAGCTCGAGCGAACGAGCCGGCTCTGCCTTCAAAGTGATGATCGGGCGACCGTCCTTGTGCGTGCAAATCATCGCGAACATCTTGCCGCCGACGGTCATCACATCCGCCTGCCAGGCCTGTTTGTATTCGTGCTGCACATGGGGCCGTGCCGTGCAGTACATAAGCACCTGCCTCGATTGGCTGGTCACTGGCGATCTCCTCCTGTAGCGTCGGCATCGTTTTTTTCGGCAAAAAGCGCTTCGAATTCCCCATACCCTTCTTTTTGCAGGTCTTCGAACGGGATAAAACGCAACGCGGCGCTATTGATGCAATAGCGCAAGCCCCCCGCAGCCCGCGGCCCGTCCGTGAAGACGTGTCCCAGGTGCGAATCGCCCACACGGCTTCGCACCTCCACGCGCCGCATACCGTGGCTCGGGTCGGCGAGTTCGCGCACGACATCCGCATCGATCGGCCGCGTGAAGCTCGGCCACCCCGAGCCGGAATCGTATTTGTCGTTCGAGCTGAAAAGAGGCTCCCCCGTGGCTACGTCCACGTAAATCCCCGCGCGTTTGTCTTTCTCGTAAAGCTCGTAAAG
>JAVBRL010000041.1:0-5626 GCA_031547985.1 Synergistaceae bacterium | reverse complement strand
CGATGGCGAGCCGAGCGAATTCAGGGTCCTTTCTGAATTCATCGACAATCAGGTCACCCCACTGCGGCATCGTAAGAGCCAGGGCTTTCAGCTTTTCTTCTTTGGACATGGTTTTTTCGGTCATTTCGCTACTCCTCGTTGTTCAAAGTCGTCTAAATATTCACGGGCTTTCCGGATGTCGCGGGATTGCTCGCCTTTGGTGTTCTTACCGCCACCGCATAGAATCACAACAATCACGTCGTTGAGCTCCGTAAAGTATATTCTGAGACCGAGGCCCGATAGCTTTAATTCGAAAAGCCCACCGCCAAGGTTTTTGTACTCCCCCAAATTGCCAGTTGCCAGGCGTTCAAGCCTTACACGGACAGCCCTTTTAATGGTGTGGTCCTTGAAAGAGCGCAACCATTCCATAAACGGCATCTGCCCGTTGGAGCGTTCGTAAACGATGACCGTTCTCGATTTGAGGTCCATTACAACAACCCTTCATGTCTTTCTGTTAAGCCCAGTGTAGGGAATTCCAAACACAAAGTCAAGTGAAAAAATTCTCCACAAACAGCCGGTTGCTAAGCTTTTTCACACCTGTCGGGACAAGCGGTGCGGTATCACAGGGAGAACGTTTTTCATCGAAAAACATCGTTTTAAAAAATACGCTTCGTGTGGCATAATAAAAATGCTCGACACCGGTCGAAGTTGTTTTGTTGGAAGTGATGCCCATGGCCGTCGCGTCGTTGTCCCACCCCGATCTGTTCATAATCGTCGACGAAACCGCGCAGGAAACGCACTACGGGTGCGATCAGAAATGGTTTCGGACGGCTTGGCAGCGGATATCCGGCTGCGGGCCCTCCGTGGCCTCCAATCTGGTCTTTTACATGACGCGCCTGGCGTCCGGCATTTGCGACAACGTGGGGTGCGCCAGCAAAGAACGGGCCCTCGATCTGATGGAGGACGTGTGGGAGTACGTCACGCCGATTCCTCAGCGGGGGATCCCGACGACGGAGCTGTTCGGCGACTCGCTGGCGGCCTATCTCAATTCGAAAGGAATCGCCGTCCACAAGCACGCGGTTTGCGACCTCTCGGGCGACATCTCGACGCGCCCCTCGTTGCGCGAGGTGGTCGCCTTTCTGGCCGACGCGCTCGCCAACGACTTTCCCGTGGCTTTTCTGAATCTCTGCAACGGCGAGGAGCGAAACCTCGACCGCTGGCACTGGGTGACGGTCGTTTCGCTCGATGACGAAGCGAACGACCGGGTTTTCATCGACGTGCTGGACGAAGGGGTCGTCAAACGGATCGACCTCGCGCTGTGGCACCGCACAACGATCGAAGGCGGCGGCTTCGTCTATTTCGCCTTGGGGGAAGTATAATCGCATAAGAAACGTGTACTGGAGGGATTGCGGTGCGTGAATTGGAAAGAATCACTCAAAATCCGTTGGTCATGGGCGGCAAGCCCTGTATACGCGGAATGCGGGTCACTGTCGGAATGATTTTAAACCAGATCGCCTCGGGGGACGATGTGGACGCGATTCTCGCCGATTACCCCTATCTCGAACGCGAGGACATCATGCAGGCGTTGCGCTTTTCGGCCTGGCTCGCCGAGGAGCGAGAGGTTGTCCTTGAAAAGGTATGATGAAACTCCTGCTCGATATGAACCTCTCCCCTCGCTGGGTGGAATTTCTTGAGACGCGCGGGTTTGAAACGATTCATTGGTCGAACATAGGCAGCCTGGATGCGGCGGATACGGAAATAATGGCGTTTGCGGCAGAGAAGGGATATGTCGTTTTAACTCACGATCTTGATTTTGGAGCTATCCTGGCGGCGACGCGCGACCAAAAGCCAAGCGTCGTCCAAATTCGCTCAGACAATCTTGGCATCGATGAAATAGGAGAATGTGTCGCGGCGGCGCTCAACCAAATGGCAACGGATCTTGCAAACGGAGTGCTCATGACGCTGGACACGAAGCGCATTCGGTTGCGTATTTTGCCGCTTAATAGAAATTGAGTGTTGTGCGCGGGTTCGAATGAAAATTCGGGGCGGGATCGATGCGGAAAACCGCAAAGATCCCGCCCCGTTTTTTGTTTAGGGTTAATACTGATTCAGCGCTTTGGGCAGTTTGATGGTCCAAAACGCCATGTGTTTGCCGTTGGGGGAGAGGGTGAACGACGCGGGCGTCACTTTGCCGTCCAGGTGGAGCTTGCGTTCGTAGTCCGTGGTGTACGCCGAGATGTCGGTCGCCGGCTTGCCGTCCTTGCCGTTCGCGGGGCGCGTCACTTTGAGCGCCATGCCGAAATCGTTGCGCGAGATGACGGCGATCGTGTCGTCGCCGACGATCGCGAGTCCGTCCGCGTTGGGGGCGTCCCACCCCATCGCCCGCAGGTCGCACACGAGCGTCTTTTTCGCCATCGTGACGACCAGTTTCTTCAGTTCGGCGGGGTTGTGCTCCGATTCGAGCACGCGTCCGTCGCGGGCGAGCTTGTCGGCCAGGCCGGTCGCTTTCGAGATGTCGACCAAATAGACGAGCTGGCGCAGCGAGCCGTTTTTATCGATGCCCTGCTCCGTCACCAGGAACTTCGTGTCCGACACGGCGGCGATATCGCCCAGCCGGGTGTCGGCGGGGTTTTTGTATGCGTCGATGTCGTTGGGGTAGGCGAACGTTTTGCAGTCGCCTGTCTTGGGGTCGAGCTCGATCATGCGGATCAGCAGCGAGCGGTTTTCCGCCAGCTTGCCGTCGTAGTTCAAAACGCTCTGCAAGACGGAGACCACCTTGCCCGAAGGTGTGGCGGCGACGCCGCAAAATCCCCGGTCCATCTGCCGCAGGTTCAGGATCAGCGGCAGCCCTTTGCCGGGGCCGTACTTTTCGAGGATCTTCCCCGTTTCCTTATCCAGTTTCGCGATGAACGGTCCGTAGTTGTCGGCGATCCAGAGGTTGCCGTCTTTTTTGTCGACGTCGATCCCCTGCGGGTCGAGCCCCTGCAGGTCCGTCTCGAGGACGCTCAGGTCGTCGGCCAGCGGACGTTCGTTCGGGCTGCCGACGCTGCTGCTGGGAAGCGGCAACCCGCTGACGGGTTTGCCGGAGGAGTCCTTGATCGAAGTGAGCTTGCCGATCTCGCCCTTGTTGGCCGTCACGCGCACCGTGCAAAACCCGGGGGCGAAGCGCGGCACGGGGAACATTTTCGCGACTTCGGGCACGCTGTCGGCCGTTTTCTTGAACGCCGGAGCTTTCGCGCTCGGGCCGCAATCGGTGATGGCCCAGAAGAGCAGGTCCGATCCGTCGCGTCCCGCAAAAGCGAGCCCCGCGCCGACGTCGGGCCGGAAGGCCCCGTTCATGGCCCGCTTGAACGCGCCGTCGTAGGAGATGTAGTTCTGCGGATTCGTCTCGAGCCCGAACTTCGTGGCTTCGGGCTGCGCGGCGAACGCGCACGACGCGACCAGCAAGAGGCAGATGGCGATGGCGGATACTTTCTGCAAGTTTTTCACGTTTCTCATGTGTCTCACACTCATGATCACGCACCTCCGATTCGTTTTGTGAAATGCAAACGGTGTGTGAACTTTATCATACTTCGCCGCTTTCCGCACGAGTCATCGCGCGGGTATTTCTTAAAACGAAACGTTTCTATATAATAAACGGCATAAGAAAGGCGCAAAACGCAACCGTTTTTTTGAAATTTGGGGGAAGAAATTTTTTCGCATACTTGAACGCCAGAAAAAAAAAGAGAAAAAGGGAGGGGTTCTTAGGTGAAGAAATACGCGCGTTTCGGTTTGATCGTGTTATTTATTTTGGGGTTGGCGTGCGCGTTTTCGGGCAGTGCGGAGGCGGTGCCGTCGCAATTTCTGACAAACCTGATTGTAAGCGGCGGAGGACAGAACCTTATCGATACGGGGGGAATTCCTGAAGAGGGGGCTGTTTTCAACGCATCCGTCGCGAGCGACGTTTCGAGCGTGGTCGTGACGCCGACGCCGGATGGGCTGGCCTCGGTAGTAACGAGCATCGACGTGACGAACGGCACGCCCGCGACGGCGAGGGAAGCGGCGCCGTACACGGTGACGCTGGGCGCGGCAGGGACGGCGACGACGATTGTGCTGCATGCGGCCTCTAACATTCAACCTGCTCTGGGTACGGAACATTTCACGATCCGCATCGCGCGGGCGGCCGGCGGCGGGGAGCCGACCGTTCCCGTTTCGGGGATCGTTTTGAGCCCGAAGGTGTTGTCGCTGGATCTGAAGGACAAAAAGACGGGCGATGTGACGGCGACGCTCACGCCTTCTAACGCGACGAACACGAGCGTCTACTGGAAGTCGAGCGATACGAAGGTGGCGACGGTGAGCGCGAGCGGCAGTTCGTCGCCGAACAACACGATCGCGGTGACGGCGGTGGGGGTGGGGCGCGACGATCACGGGGTCGACGTGGGACGGGAACAAACAGGACACGTGCCGCGTGACGGTGACGGACGGGACGACGCCGGGGATCACGATGGTCGTGAGCCCGGACAGTTTGATCCTCTATCGGGGGAGCAGCAGCCAGCTTCAAGCCGTGATCACGCCTTCCGGCGTGTATACGGGGGAGATCGAGTGGTCGAGCGATAATCCGGACGCTGTTTGGGTTAATGACTCCGGCGTGGTGAATGCAAAGCAGGCAAACAAAGATGCGACGATCACGGCGAAGATGGTCGATGCTCCGCACCTTTCGAGCATTTGTAAAGTGTCGGTAGAGTGGCCTCCTGACAACATAATATTTCCCTTTCAACTCCATGCCGTCGCGGTAGGCGACAGCATTTCCTATCGGACGAAGTGGGAGCTTCAGAAAACTGGCGAGAAATACCCCGTTCCGGTGATCTCAGCGGCCGTGGTCTATCTGGAGGGCACCGCGTCCAAACAGGAAGTCTTCGAGGACATTGACGCGACGAAGGAATTTCATGGGCGGTTCTCCGGTTTGAAAAACGGGCCATATGACGTATCCATACGCGCCATGACGGACAATAATGAGAGAGGCAACCCGTTTGGGATAGTAATCATAGGAATCAGCAATAAGGTTGCCGTGGCGGTCGGCGGTGGGGTGGAGACGCCGATCGATCTGCAGGCGGGGTACGAGGGAATCGGGGGAGATGTGGTTTACAAGATCGCGTGGAGCGGTACGAAAGACGGAGCCGCCGTGCCGTGGCCGACAGATACGGTCGACGGCGCGATCGTCACGCTGTGGCGCGTGGGTACGGACGCCAGCGGCGCGAAAACGCGCACGCGGGTGGAGGAACGGATGCTCTTCGGCCTGTCGCCGCAAGAGGACACCATCGGCCGCTTCGCGGGCTTGCAAAAGCAGGAGGGCGAGGAGTTCGAGGTGACGGTGGAGGCGCAGTCGACGGCGGCCGACGGCACGATATACCACGCGCTGGCGACGGCGACGGCCGTGCTGCTTGGCGACTCGAGCAACTGCCTCGACGCGGGCCTGGTGATGCCGGGCGCGCTCTTGCTGATCCCGTTCGTGTTGAAGGGCTTCGCGGGGAGAAAACGGAAGTAAGGGCACTCCTTCCGCCGTCGCGCCGCGCAGTTCGCGCGCCGCGCCGGCACCTTCCTCTGAGAGGAAGGCAAGGAACCGTATTTGTTGCCGGGGGGATCGAATGGGTCTCCCCGGCAATTTTTT
>JAVBRL010000022.1:0-6191 GCA_031547985.1 Synergistaceae bacterium | reverse complement strand
AGCAGGGGGAGCAGCAGCGTCATGCGGACGCCGGAAAAGGGCGTCAGGCGAAGCATCCCCTCGAGCGTGCCGTAAAACGACGCGATCGAAAGCCCGGCGCAAAGAACGATCGCAAAGGCACCCACGAGCCTTTTGAAAACATCCCACGATCTCGGGGGCGTTTCGAGCGCCAGCAACGACGCCTCGAGCGCCGCGAACGCGGCCAGAAATCCGCCCGCCAGGCGCGCGGCGGCCGGAACTTTGAAAAGCGCGAGCGAGAACACTCCCGCCGTCAAAGCGAGCGCGGCGATTTCGAGCGGTTTTGCGGTCTCACGCTCCGATCCGCGCAGGCGCGCGGCGAAGTGCCAGGCGCACAGCACCAGCGCGAGCGCGCAGGCAATGGCGCTCGCGGGCGAACGGCCCCACGGCCGGATGATCTGCGGCCAAGCGAAACGATAGCCGTAGTCGGCGAGTTTTTGGTGCAGCGTTTGCGCGTCCTCGAGGAAATATTTCAGGCGGTCGCCGCTGTACATGTCGTACGGGCGCAGCAAAAGCAGCCGGATCGAGCGTTCGTGCACGGCGCGGACCATGCGCTCGACGATCTGGTTTCGCGTCATGCGCCGGGCGATGACTTCGTCGCGTACGAGGCTGTGCAGGGGGAGGATCCACGGTTTCATCCTCTGCGCGAGCTCCGTGACGCCGATCTGCTTGACGAACTCGACCTGCGCGAGGGGAATTTCGAGCTGTTTTAACGTCTTCGCGACGCCCGCGACGTCGGGATAGCCCGCGACGAACGTCCCCGCCGGCAGCACGGCCACCATGTCGGGATAATGCGAATGCAGCCACTCGAGGCCCTTGCTCGTGCGATCGCCGCCGACGCCCACGCACGGCGCGGGACGGAAGATATAGGGGATTTTGTGGCGGGTTGCGAAGTCGATAGCGGCGAGGTCGGGAAGCAGGCCGCCCTCGTAGAGCGTGAGCTCGTCGGCAGTTTGCGGCAGGATCGCGAGTGTTTGTCCGCTCAATACGATGAACGCGGTCTGCGGGATTTTCGTTCGGAGGTATTCGAGGATCTCGTTTTTATGCGGGGCGTCGTTGGGGATTAAAAGCGCCCCCTGGTCGGGCGCGAACGCGCCCTGTCCGCCCAGTGCCCTTTCGGGGGCGATTGACGACATGGGGCCGAAGCGAAGCGGCATGACGCCCGCGATCAGTTCCTTGCCGGTGAACTCGCTGATGAGAAGCGCGCCGACGCCCTGCCCGCGAAGCGTGGCGATCAGTTCGTCGTCCGTGGTGTCCGAGGCACGCGAAAGAGAGGCGATGTCGCGATAATCCATCACGAATGCCACGTCGCGGTGGGTGTTTTCGGCCTTCAGGCGTCCGGTGAGCCCCACCGCTGCGAGTGCGCCGCACACGAGCAACCCCACGATGAAAAGGCACGTGCGGGAAAAACGCGGACTGTTGTTCATGGGCGATTTTCTTTCCATTGCTCCAGAAGAGGCCACCCGGCTTTTTCAAGGAGGGCGCTCAGACGGTGCAGAGGGAGCCCCACGACGTTGAAGTAGTCGCCCTCGATCGATTCCACCAGAAGCGCGCCCTTGTTCTGGATGGCGTACGATCCCGCCTTGTCGCGCCCTTCGCCGCTCGCGACGTAGGCACGAAGCTGTTCGTCGCTCAAGGGGCGAAACGTCACGCGTGTGCGTTCGACGGCTGTGTGCGCCGTGTTCGTGCCGCCCGCGACAAGGGCCACGGCGGTGAAGACATCGTGCGACGTTCCCTGGAGGTGCGAGAGCATTTCGAACGCGTGCGCGTCGTCTCGGGGTTTGCCCATGATTTTGTTTTGCCGGACGACGATCGTGTCGGCGCCGACGACCCAACTGGTGGGGAAGCGCGACGCCGTTTCGGCGGCTTTGCCCAAGGCCAGGCGAAGCGCCATCTGTTCGGGCGGCTCCCCTTCTTGCAAGGATTCCTCAAAGCGGGACTCCTCGACGCGAAAGGGCCAGCCGAGCGAGCTCAGGAGTTCCCGGCGCCGGGGACTTTTCGAAGCGAGGACGAGTTCTAGCGGGCGAGCCACAGGCCGACGACTCCGCCGAAAAAAGTGCCTAGGTTCATCCGCAGGCCGAAGTGCGCTCCAAAATTGATGGCCAGGAGGTCGATCTCGTTAACGCCGACGTTAAACCGTACGATGTCCCTAAAAAGCGGAGCGGTGACGGAAAAATGCTGAAAAAAGATGCCGATGAACGTGCCCAAGATCACGCACGCGAGGAAAAAAAGCCAACGTACTGAAAGGGAACTCTTGACGAAAGCCACGGTTTACCAACCTCCCCCGAGTGTGACGGCGACGACCGTGCCTCCCAAGACGAGGCAGTAGAAGCCGAAAAGCCAGCTCTTCGATCCGACGACGAGGCGTTTTAAGACGACGAGCGATACGAGGCCGCTGGCGAATGCGACGAGCGCCCCCCAATACCACCCGGTTGGGAGCGTGGCGGAAAATTCGTCGAGCCCTCCCAGGTGGCGCGCCTCGAGCAGGAAAGCGCCCAGGATGGCTGGAATCGAAAGCAGGAACGAGAGGCGAAAGGCGTCCTCCTTGCGCAATCCCCCCAGCATCCCCGCGAAGAGCGTCGTGCCGGAGCGCGAGACGCCGGGCATGGCGGCGAAGCCTTGCGCGAGGCCTGCGATTAACCCCTGGAAAAAGCCGATTTCGCGCGCTCCTTCGGGGACGAAGCGGCTCAAGAGCATGATCGCGGCGGTGGCCAGAAGGCCGCAGCCGACCCAGAGCGAGTTTTGAAAAGCCGTCTCGACGAGCGGCTTCAAGGGGATCGCGATCACAGCCGTGATGGCCGTCGCGAGCAGGATCGTCCAGCCCGTTTTCCAGCCGCGCCAGCGCCTCGCGGGCGCGTGGAAAAGCGCATATGTCCATTCGACGAGGATCTCGATCAGGTCGCGCCAGAAGTAGAGCACGACCGCCAGCAGTGTGGCGAGGTGAAGCGTCAGGTCGTAGGCGAGCGACGGCATCTGCCATCCCATGAAAATCTGTGCGAGTGCCAGGTGTCCCGAACTGCTGACCGGCAGGAATTCCGTCACGCCCTGAATGAGGCCCAGAAGGACCGCCTGGCAGGTCGTCATCGAGCGGCCACCCCGGGATCCTTGTGGATTCGCCCGATGTCGAGGACGATGCAGGCGATGTTCTGCGCGTGGTCGGAGACGCGTTCGAGGTTGCTCAGGATATCGACGAAGACGATGCCGACGCTCGGATTGCAGTCTCCTTCGTTCAGGCGCTCGATGTGGCGCATGCGGAGATCTTTTTCCATCTCGTCGATGTGGTTTTCCATCTGGACGATCTCGTGGACGATCGAGACTTTTTCGGTTTCGATCGACTCAGCGCTACGCCGTACGCAGAGGATGACGAGGTCGAACATCTCGCGCAGTTCCTCGCGGGCCGTGTCGGACATCTGGAGCTTTTTTTCCGCCAAAAACTGCGCGGATTCGACGAGGTTCGTCGTGTGGTCGCCAATGCGCTCGATATCACCTACGCCGTTGACGCAGGAGTTGAGGATGATGGCGAGCTCCGCCGAGATTCCCTTCTGGCTCAGGTCGACGGCGTAGCGGAGAATGTCGTGGTTGATTTCGTCGACGATTTTTTCCGACTCGAGGACTTCGTCGATGCGTCGCGCGTCTCCGTCGACGAGCGCGGTCTTGCAGATTTCGAGCATGTCGATCGTGATGTGCTGCATCTGGATCATCTCCTTGCGCACCGCGTTGACGGCGGCGGCGGGGGAGGCGGCGATCAGGTTGGGGTCGAGGTAGCGCGTGGCGCGTGGCGAATGGATTCCGTCGCTCGGGAGGATCTTCTGGATGAAGGCGGAGTACTGCTTCACGAAGGGGAGGAAGATGAGCGTATTCCCCACGTTGAAGAACGTGTGCGCGTTTGCCACCTGGCGGGCGGGGTCGTCCGCCGTGAGGCTGATCAGTTCCGTAATCCACGGGAGGAAACACATCATGATCACCGTCCCGAGCACGTTGAAAAGCACGTGAGCGGCGGCGGCCTGTTTGGCGCTGCGGTTGCCGCCGAGTGAGGCGAGCACGGCCGTGATCGTCGTGCCGATATTGTCGCCGAAGATGATCGCGATAGCCGAGTTCAGGGGGAGCAACCCCTCGGCGGCCATGGCCATCGTGAGGCCGACGGTGGCGGAGCTCGCCTGGACGAGCATCGTGAACCCCGTTCCAACCAAAACACCCAGCAACGGATATTGGCGAATGGGTGTGAAGAGGTCCGTTCGTCCGCGCAGGAAGCCCATGCCATTCGACATCATGTCCATGCCGATGAAGAGGAGCGAGAAGCCCATGAGCCCCGTTCCGATCTGTTTTTGCCGCCGGTTTCGCCCCAGGATGGAAAGCAGCGACCCGACGACCGCCGTGGCGAGCGCCAGATCGTGTACCTGAAAGGCGATCAGCTGCGCCGTGAGCGTGGTGCCGATGTTGGCGCCCATGATGACCCCGATGGCTTGGGCGAGCGTCATCAATCCCGCGTGGACGAAACTCACGACCATGACGGTCGTGGCGCTGCTGCTCTGGAGCAGCACGGTCACGACGGCGCCGACGGCGACGCCTTTGAGCGGAGTTTCCGTAAGCGCGCCGATCAGTCTTCGCAAGCTGTCGCCCGCCAGGTTCTGCAACACTTCGCCCATCGTCTTGATGCCGTAGATGAGCAGGGCCACGCCGCCAAGTACCTTTAGTATCGTTAGGAGCGACATCTGGCGAATCCTCTCCTTATGTTCGCGGGACGACCGTCACGAGTGGAACGAGCGTCGGGTAGTTGCGCGAAATTCTCGAAAGTGTCTCGCGCATGCGTTTGCGTATCTCCGTGGGAAGCGTCTGTGGGTTTTTGTCCCGTCCTTTTCGAAACTCCACCAGCGCCTTGAGCACCGCCCCCTCGGCTTCCTCGAGGAAGTGTTCGTCGTCGTCGGAGAAGATGCTGCCGCGGCTTTGGATTTCGATCGGAGCGAGCAGCTGCAGGTCTTCGTCTATAACGACCGACACGCAGATCATGCCGTCCTCCGAGAGTTGATGGCGCTCCTTGAGCAGGCGTCCTTCGAACTCCCCGAGTGCGATGCCGTCGATCAGAACAGCGCCGCTTGCGACTTTGCCCTCCACGCGGGCGCTCTTGCCGTTGGGGGCGAAGGCGAGCATCTCGCCGTTTTGGAGGACGAAGACATTCTTGTCGTCCACACCCTGCTCTCGCGCGAGCTGTGCGTGCCGTATCAAATGGCGGTACTCGCCGTGCGCCGGCACGAAAAAGCGTGGTTTCACGAGGCTCAGCATCAGCTTGAGCTCTTCGCGGCACGCGTGCCCCGAGACGTGGATCTGGCGGTTTCGCTCGTAGATCACCTCGCAGCCGCAGGCGAACAGGCGGTTTACCGTGTGGCTCACGAGTTTTTCGTTGCCCGGGATCGGCGTGGCCGAGACGACCACGAGGTCTTTGCTGCTCAGGCGGATCTGCTTGTGTTCGCCTTTGCTCATCATCACGAGCCCCGAGAACGGTTCGCCCTGGCTGCCCGTTGTCAGCACGACGAGGCGCGACGGGGAAAGTCCTTCGGCTTCTTTCGACAGCAGGAAGAGGTCGTCGGGGGCGTTCACGATCTGGAGCTTTCGCGCGAGTTCGATATTCGCCAGCATGCTCCGCCCCTGCAGGACGACTTTGCGATTAAAGCGCGCGGCCGTGTTGAAGACCTGCTGCGCACGGTGCAAGTTGCTTGCGAATGTCGCGATCACGATGCGCCGGTCCTTGTATTGGCGGAAGATCTGGTCGAACGTCTGCCCCACGGTGCGCTCGCTGGGGACGAAACCGTCCTTTTCCACGTTCGTGGAGTCGGACATGAGCAACAGCACGCCGCGGCTGCCCAATTCCGCGAACGCGGCGAAATCGGTCTGCTGTCCGTCGATCGGCGTCATGTCCATCTTGAAGTCGCCGGTGTGCACGACCATCCCCAGAGGTGTCTGGATGGCGAGTCCCAGCGACTGCGGGATCGAGTGGCAGACGGTGACGAACGAGACGGAAAAACACCCTGACTGGATTTTGTCTCCCGCGTGGACTTCGTTGTAGCGGGGCCGGTATCCGGTGCTCGCCTCGGCCATCTTGTTGGCCACGAGCCCCAGCGTGAGCGGGGTGCCGTAGATGGGGACGTTCAGTTTATGCAAGATGAAGGGCAGCGCCC
>JAVBRL010000206.1:0-7136 GCA_031547985.1 Synergistaceae bacterium | reverse complement strand
CGGGACGACATGGACACGGTCCACAACATCCGCCTCTGGGACTACGGGCCGCTTCTGCGCACGTACAAGCAGCTTCAGGAGATCCGGACCTATTACGATTTTTCGGATATCGACATCGATCGCTATCAGATCAACGAACGCAGTCAGCAGGTCATGCTGGCGTTGCGCGAGATGGACCTCTCGCAGCTCCAGAACAAGACATGGGTCAACTCGCACCTCGAGTTCACCCACGGCTACGGGATGGTGATGAACCCCGTCAACGAGGTCGCCCCGGGAGGCATGCCTGTCCTTTATATGAAAGACCTCCCGATGAAATCGACCGTGCCGATCCCGATCGACCGACCGCAGATCTACTACGGGGAACGCCCCAATACGTACGTGCTCGTCAAGACGGACGTGAAGGAGTTCGATTACCCGATGGGCGACTCGAACGTGCGCACGACGTACGAGGGCAAGGGGGGCGTCGAAATCGGTTCGCTATGGCGAAAGCTGCTTTTCGCCGTGCGCTTCCGCGACACGGAGATATTGTTCACCGGATCTCTCAAACCCGAAAGCAGGATCCTCTATTACCGCAACATCCACGAAGCGCTGCGCAAAATCGCTCCCTTCCTGATCTATGAGGACGACGCCTATCCCGTGGTCGACGGCGGCCGGATCCTCTGGATGCAGGACGCCTACACGGCAAGCCGCAGCTACCCCTACTCGCGCCCGCTCGCCACAGGCGACCGGTCGCTTTCCGTCTACAACGGGATCAACTACATCCGCAACAGCGTCAAAGCTACGGTCGACGCCTATGACGGCACGATGACGTTCTACGTCATGGACGAGAACGAGCCGATCGTGAAGACCTGGATGAAGATCTTTCCCGCGCTTTTCACCTCGGCCGAAAAAATGCCCGACAGCCTGCGCGAGCACATCCGCTACCCGGAGGAGTTCTTCGAAGTCCAGAGCGAGATCTACCGCATCTACCACATGACGGACACCAACACGTACTACAACCGCGAGGACACGTGGGAAGTCTCGCCGCAGGGGCGGGAAAAGCGCATCCGCCCGAACTACGTGACGATGAAACTGCAGGGACAGGCGAAGACCGAGTTCACGATCATCGTTCCCTTCATGCCGGTCGGACGAAACAATATGATCGGCTGGATGGCGGGACGCTGCGATCCCCCGCACTACGGCGACCTGATCGTTTACCAGTTTCCCAAGGAGCGCTTGATCTTCGGCCCCACGCAGATCGAAGCCCTCATCAACCAGAACCCCGACATCTCGGCGCAGCTCTCCCTGTGGAGCCAGCGCGGTTCGGACGTCATCCGCGGCGACCTGCTCGTCGTGCCGGTCGGCATGTCGATCCTCTACGTCCAGCCCCTTTATTTGAAGGCCGAAAACGGCGACTTGCCGGAGCTCAAACGGTTGATCGTCTCCACGGGGGGGCGCGTCGCCTGGGCGGAGACGTTCTCCGAGGCGCTGGCCGCGCTCGTGGGGAGCGATGTCTTCGATGTATCCAAACGACCCAAAGAAACGCCCAAGCCGGCCGCACCGGCGACGCCTCAGGAAAAACCGGCGTCGCCACTCGAAGAAAACGAGCTCACGCGACTCGCCCAAGAGGCCCAGACGCACTACGACGCGGCGATCGCGGCTCAGCGCAAAGGCGACTGGACGCGTTACGGCGCGGAGATCGAAGCGCTCGAAGCCGTCCTGAAACGAATGATTGCTCCTTAGATCGCGCCGGTCGGCAAACACCCATTTGGATCCAAGGCTTTTTTAGCTTTGGATCCTTTTTTTATAGCAAAATACGATATCTATGAAAACACACGCCTATTTTGCTTCGTATCCAATGCCTTGACATCCCCTTAAAAGATGTTACGCTTAATCCGGCGTTTTTCGAAATAATCAGAAAATTACCCTGTGCCGGAGGTGTCATTCATGTCGTCGCTCAAAGATAGTGGTCAGTATTACCATGTCGTACTCGAACGCATCGTCCCCAAGGCGAAGCCCGCCTTTCACGAAGAGGAGGCCCAACGCCGTGTGTGGGGACAAAGATGGGGCGTCCGCAACGACGTCGGTACGCTCAAGACGATCCTGATGCATCGCCCGGGGAGCGAGATCGGCGTCATCACGCCCGATAAATACGACCCCTCGATCGAGGCGATGATCGACGACCGCGCGCAGTGGTACTTCCGTTCGGACGGTCCCCCGAACCTCGAGGGAATGCAGGCAGAGCACGACAATCTCGTGCGTATCCTGCGCGAACACGAAGTCGAAATCGTTTATGTCGACTCTTCTCCGCGCGACCCCGACGCGATCAACGTGCGCGATTGCGGCATGGTCGTAAACGGCGGCATCATCATCTCCCGCATGGCCATCGCGGGCGAGGAGTTCGGAACCGGGCGGCGCGGCGAGGAAGCCTTCGTCACGAAAAAAATCGCGTCGATCGGCATGCCCATCCTCCACACGATCCAGGGAGAAGGCCTGATGGAAGGCGGCAGCTTCTGCATGCTCGATGAAAAACACGCCGCCATCGGCCTGAGTTACCGCGGAAACGCCTGCGCCGTCAAACAGATCCGCCAGGTTTTGGAGCTCCAGGACATCGAACTGATCGAAGTGCCGCTCACCGGGCACAGCATGCACTTGGACGGCGGCATCGTCATGATCGACCACGACAAGGCAATCATCAACGTCGAACGGCTTCCTTATTGGTTTCTGGACCGGCTCAGAGAACTCGGGATCGAGCCCATCTACACCGACCACCGCGACGCGCGGCTCGGTGTGAACAACATCGCGCTTTCACCCGGCAAGATCGTCATGGACGAACTTGCCCCGTGGACGGCCGAGCGCTTATCGAAACGAGGCATCGAAGTCATCCCCATCCCATACGCCGAGTGCCGCAAGAAAGGAGGAGGGATTCACTGCGGCACTCTTCCGCTCGTCCGCGACGACGACTAAAGCGATTCTTTTCTTTAAAAAAGGGTGCAGGGAGCGCGCTCCCTGCGAAAGGAGACTTTCGCCAAAATGTCCAGCCTGAAAGACAGCGGCCAATACTACCATATCGTACTCGAACGGATCGTCCCCAAGGCGAAGCCCGCCTTTCACGAGGACGAATCTCAACGCCGTGTGTGGGGACGTCATTGGGGCGTCTATAACAACGTCGGCACGATCAAGACAATCCTGATGCACCGCCCGGGTGACGAGCTCAAACGAATCACGCCCGACAAATACGACCCTTCGATCGAAGCGATGATCGACGACGACGAACAGTGGTACTTCCGTTCCGACAGCCCCCCGAACCTCGAGGGGATGCAGGCAGAGCACGACAACCTCGTGCGTATCCTGCGCGAGCACGGCGCCGAGGTCGTCTACGCCGACGGCTCTCCGCGCGACCCCAAGGCCATGTTCACCCGCGACTGCGGCATGGTCATAAACGGCGGCATCATCATCTCCCGCATGGGCCCCGTCGGCCGCGACTTCGGAACCGGGCGGCGCGGCGAAGAAGCCTTCGTCACAAAAAAAATCGCGTCGATCGGCATGCCCATCCTCCACACGATCCAGGGAGAAGGCCTGATGGAAGGCGGCAGCTTCTGCATGCTCGATGAAAAACACGCCGCCATCGGCCTGAGCTATCGCGGAAACGCCTGCGCCGTCAAACAGATCCGCCAGGTTCTGGAACTTCAGGGCATCGAACTGATCGAAGTCCCGCTCGTGGGACACAGCATGCACTTGGACGGCGGCATCGTGATGATCGACCACGACAAGGCAGTCATCAACGTCGAACGGCTTCCTTATTGGTTTCTGGACCGGCTCAAAGAACTCGGGATCGAGGCCATCTACGCCGATCACCGCGACGCGCGGCTCGGCGTGAACAACATCGCGCTTTCACCCGGCAAGATCGTCATGGACGAACTCGCCCCGTGGACGGCGGAACGCTTGTCGAAGCGAGGTATCGAGGTCGTTCCCATCAAATACGTCGAATGCCGCAAAAACGGCGGGGGCATCCACTGTTCGACGCTTCCGCTCGTCCGCGACAAAGATTGAGGAGGCGAGAAAGCGATGTCGCAATCGGAAACCCAAACGGAAAAAGCGAAAAAAAGAGGCGGGATGGAACGTTTCATCCGCGGGATCGAGTTCGTCGGCAATAAGCTCCCCCACCCGTTCATCCTGTTTTTGTTCTTCGCCATTATCGTTCTCCTTTGCTCTTACATTTTCGAAGGCGCGAGCGTCACATACATGGCGGCGTCGCGCACGGCGGGCGAGGGCACCAAGGAGACGACCGTCGCCGTCAGAAACCTTCTGGAGTCGGGCTATTGGAAAGACTTTTTACCGAACGTGATGAAAACGTACATGGGATTCCTCCCGCTTGGGCTGATCTGCCTGATGATGCTCGGAATCAGCGTCATGGAGGAGACGGGCTTCGTCTCCGCCCTCATGCGCAAAACGCTTCTCTCCGCGCCGCCCTATATGATCACGGTCGTCCTGACCATTGTCGGGATCAACGCAAACCTCGCCTCCGACGCAGGCATCATCTTCACGGCAACGATCGGGGCCATCATCTACAAAGCGCTCGGGCGCAACCCCTGGATGGGGATCATCGTGGGGTACGCCGCCGTCCTGGGCGGCTACACGGCCAACTTCTTCCTCACAAGCACGGACGTGCTGCTCACAGGTGTCACGCAGTCGGTCACCGAATCCATGCACATCGCCTACCAGCCCACGCTCGTGATGAACTGGTACTTCATGGCCACAGCCACGATCGTACTCACCGTGATCGTCGTCTTCGTCTCGGAGAAGTTCACCGCGAAACTGCTCGACGACGAAATGATCGAGACGTTCGACGGGCAAGACCTGTCTTCAAACGAGGTCAAACCGGAGGAGAACCGGGGGCTCCGGTGGGCGCTCGTCGGCTTCGTCCTCTACCTCGCCTTCATCGCGGCGAACTGCATTCCCTCCGGGGCCTTCTTTCGCAACGACCAGGGCAACTTCCTGCCCACATCGCCCCTTTTCAGCAGCCTCATCGTACTGATCATGGGGCTTTTTCTCACGATCGGTACGTTTTACGGCATCGGCGCGGGACTCATCAAGTGCATGTCGGATGTCCCCCGGCTCATGCTGCGTGGGATGAAAGCCGTGCTGCCGCTTCTCATCACGGCTTTTCCCGCTTCGATGTTCCTCGCTTTTTTCAGCGCCAGCAACATGGCTCCGGTGCTCGCGGTCAACGGCGCCGAGCTGATCCAGAAGTCGAGCATGGGCCCCATTCCGCTCATCGTGCTGTTCGTCCTGATGACGGGCTTCATCAACCTCTTCATCGGATCGGCCGTCACGAAGTGGATCATCATGGCCCCGATCTTCCTGCCGATGCTCTCGATCCTCGGGCTCACTCCCGCGCTGACGCAGGCGGCCTTCCGTATCGGCGACTCCGTCTCCGGGATCATCTCTCCGACGTCATCGGCCCTCGTGGTCATCATCGGCCTGCTGGAACAATACAACCCGTACAAGAACCGCAAGGCCGGCGTGGGAACCGTCATCGCCATGGAGATGCCGTATGCGATCGCGATGCTCATCGGGTTCATCGCCCTGCTGATCCTGTGGATGGTGCTCGACCTCCCGTTTGGGCCCGGCGCTCCGGGGTTTTTCCGTTAAAATACTAAAATCAAAAACATCCGCAGGGAGCAATGCTCCCTGCACCCTCTTTCATAAAAGATCAAAGGAGGTTTTGACATCGTGAACGAAGCGGAACAAAAACTGCGGGCCGTGATGGACACCCGCGCGTCCGAGGCGATCGCCCTCTGCCAAAAGCTCGTTCAGATCCCGTCCGAGGATCCGCCGGGCGACACGCGTGAAATCGCGCGCTTCATCGACGGGTTTTTCAAATCGTACGGCATCGACAGCGAGATCGTCGCCCCGCACGCCGAAAAACCGAACGTCGTCGCCACGGTTCAAGGCGCGCACCCCGGCAAACACGTCGTCTACAACGGGCACATCGACACGTTCCCCGTGGGCGACGCGAGCCGCTGGACCCACGACCCATTCGGCGGCGCGATCGAAGACGGCAAGCTCTACGGTCGGGGCGCGACCGACATGAAAGGTGGCGTCGCGGCGAGCATGATGGCCGTCGTGATGTTGAACGAACTGCGCGACCGGCTTCCTGGCAAAATTTCGATCACGTGCGTCTCCGACGAGGAGGTCTTCGGCCCCTGGGGTTCGCGCTATCTGCTCAAGGAGCACCCCGAACTGCTGGGCGACGCGCTCATCAACGGCGAACCATCGTCGCTCGAGCACCTGCGCATCGGTGAAAAGGGCAAGCATCGTTTCCGTATCCGCACGTGGGGGCAGGGAGGGCACGGCGCCTATGCGCGCCTCAAACGCAACGCCATCGGAGAGATGATCAAGATCCTGGCGCAGCTCGACCGTTTTGACGAGGAGAATGGATCGATGGTGCCCGAGGATCTCCATAAGGTCATGGAACGTTCCCGCACCGTCTACGACAAGATCCTGGGGACAGGCGCGACGGACGTGGCCTTGAGCACGACCGTGAACATCGGCACGATCGCGGGCGGCATCATGGTGAACACGATCGCGGAGAATTGCGTGGCGGAGCTCGATTTTCGCGTGCCGGCCGGCGTGAAGGCAGACGCACTGCGCGACTGGGTGGCGAAAAAAGTCGGCGCGTTCGACAACGCCTCGTTCGAGGTAATGAGCAGCGCGGAGACGTTCCTCACGATGCCGGACCACCCGCTCGTCCGCACGACCCACGGCGTGGCCGAGGAGATCTGCGGATTTCCCGTCTACCCAAACTACGGCCTCGGCGGAAACGAAGCATACCTGTGGCGCGAGCGGGGAACGCCCGCCGTCGTGTACGGCCCCTCGCACCACAACATGGCCTCGCCCGATGAATACGCACTGGTGGACGAACTGCCGCTTGTGGCAAAAGTCCACGCGCTTGCTGCGTGGCGTTTCCTAAACGCGTAAACCAACCCTAGCAGACAAAATACGCGGAGCCTTTGGCAGCTCCGCGTTTTTTGTCTGCTTTTCGTTCAGGGGTGCAGGGGAAATATTCCCCTGCCGCTTGTCTTGGTTCGCGCTCTCCGGCCCCCATTCAAAGCCCTTGCCCTGGGTTTCCGCCCCGAGGGGCGCCCAACCCC
>JAVBRL010000153.1:0-6107 GCA_031547985.1 Synergistaceae bacterium | reverse complement strand
GAAGTGCGCCTCTCGGCCGGAGCCGGGTTCGTGGTGGCGATCTGCGGGCAGATCATGACGATGCCGGGGCTGCCCAAACGCCCCGCCGCCGAACGGATCGACGTCGACGCCGACGGCAACATCACGGGACTGTTCTAGAGTATCTAAAAAAACAACAATTAAAAGGCGCGGGCGCCGCCCGCACCCGCGAGGGAGCGACGCTCCCTCGACCCTCTTCATAATAAAAGGGCATGAGTGCGATGACTCTTTGGGTTTTGAAACTCGTGATCACTCCGCTGCTGATCGCGACGGCGACTCTTATCACACGTCGCTGGGGACCTGTTGTGGGAGGGTGGATCGTCGGGCTGCCTCTTACGTCCGGACCGGTCTCTGTGTTTCTCGCTTTGGAACAGGGACGTGCGTTCGCAGGGTCGGCAGCCCGCAGCGCGCTTTGGGGGACCGTTGCCATCGCCGTTTTCAGCTTGGGGTACGCGCATGCCGCGCGCAAGAAAAATTGGCCCAGTGCGACTGCTGTCGCGCTGGGCCTTTATTTCGCGGCCATTGCCGTTTTTTCGCGTGTGAGGCTTTCGCTGGGTGCGACGACGGCGCTTGTGATCGTCTTCGTCGCGGCGTGCCTCTTGGCCGTGGGGCGAACGCGTGTGGAAATGTCCGCCCATACACCTCCGAAGTGGGACCTGCCGTTTCGCATGGTCGCGGCGACGGTCATGGTGCTCGTCATCACGGGAGTTTCGGCGATTCTGGGGCCCGTTTTGAGCGGGCTTTTCGCCTCATTTCCCGTCTTTACCTGCGTCATGTCCGCTTTTTCACACAGCTTGTACGGCTCGACGGCCGTGCGCGCCTTTTCGCGCGGGATCATCGGGGGGTGTTTCGCCGCGGGCGCGTTTTTCCTCGTGATCGCGCTCACGGTCGAAGACATGCCCCTCGTCGTTGTCTACTCCTCCGCTGTGCTCGTGGCGGGAGGCGTGAATCTCGCTGTTTTGAAAGGACTCACACGTCGATCACTTTCCGAGCGATCGTAACCCCGCGACGCTCGAGCTCTTCGATGAGGCGTTCGACGGCGCGGTGATTTTTGCCGATCGCCTCGGGCGCGTTGACGCCCGGCATGTCGAGGATCCCTTCCGCGATCAGCCGGCCCACGATGACGCAGGGGAAACCCGTCGTGCGGGCCATGGCGGAAAAGCCGCTTTTCATGTCGCGCTCGGCGTAGAGGCTGAAGATGTGCTGCTTACGAACTCCATCCTTGCGTCCCGTGACTTCCACGTGATAGAACGTGAACTCGTTTTCGCCGTCTTCGAGTTGCATTTTGGGATAGGCGAGTGCGGCGAAGACGTCGCGCGGACGGACCGGCGCTCCCTTGACGTCGACGGGATCGAGATCGAAAAGGCCGATCTCGCGCAAAAACTCGAGACGCGCGGCCGTTCCCGGGTAGCGGAGCGTATATTCCGTGACGTTTGGAGAGGGGATCGTATCGAGCAGCGTGCGCGAGCCGTCGGTGAAAAAGCCCTCCATCTCGGGGACCGTGATCCCGTCAATCTTGAAATTGAAATTGCGGCAACCGGAAAGCGCCGGAACGACGACGACCTTCCCATCTTTTTTGAGGCGCGCGGGGCGGACGTATTCCTCGATCAGGTCGTCGGGGCTGAAGACGAGTTTGTAGTTGAACGGTTCGGTCGGTTTCGTCGGTAGCCCGGTCACGTAATACGTGACGTCCTCGACCTCGTCGAGCTGGCTGCAGGCGTAGCCGATCAGGACGCTTGACGAGCCGGGAGCCACGCCCACGTCTTCGAACGTGGTGACTCCATGTTGCTTCGCGAGCGAATCCAGCTGCCGGTAGTCCTCGGCCATGAACGAGATATCCGAGAGGCTTACGCCCGCGCGAATGACCGCTTCGAGCATCGTGAAGCCCATCGATCCCGGAACGGCTCCGATTGCGAGGTCATATCCTTTGACGGCCTCGGTGATCGAGGCGGCGGATTTGAAATCGACGTCACATCGTGTTGCGACCCGCCCATTCGCCTTGGCGGCGGTGGCTTTCAGCCTTTCTTCGTTCGCATCGCAAACGGTGACGGAATATCCGTCATCGGCCGCCAAATCGAGCGCCATGAGCGAGCCCACGAGCCCATTTCCCAAGACGATCGCCTTCTTTTGCGCTCTTGCCTCTGAAACGGAAATCGAAGCAACCATGATATCCCTTCCTCTCCTAACAGTGAATTGTATACGAATAATATTGTACCCCAGGTATGCTACACTGTGACGAAGATCCGTTTGAAAAACTTCAATCGGGGGAGGAGTTGGAAATGCAGCGTTTATCGATCATCAAGCGAGTGATCGTCGTGATGATTTCACTATCCGTTTTCTCCCTGTTTTGTGCGAATCCACCCGAGGCATGCGCGCTTTCGCAGCGGATCGCCGTTTCATTGCCGGCGGCGACTCACGGATGGACGGCGGGAGTTCTTTGGTGGGCTCGAAAGGCGATCGCCGAGATGGAGCGGATACACCCCGGCGTTCATTTTTCGCTTGTCATTGCGCGAGATGCACCAGGACAGATCAAGGATATGGAGCGCATCATGGAGAGCAAACCGGATGCCGTGGTTGTGCTTCCCGTCGAATCGGCGCCGCTCACGCCGGTCTGTGACCGAATCAAACGGTCCGGGATCCTGACGGTAGTTGTGGATCGTGGATTAACCGACATGGGGGCCCAGGATATTTATGTATGCGGAGATAACGCCGAATTCGGGATGCGTTGCGGGGAGTTCTTGGGGGATTTTCTCGGAGGGCGCGGAGAGATCGTCGTGATGACGGGGGTACCGAGCGTTATTGATCGCACTCGGGTCGAAGGTTTCTCGCGTATCTTGGAGGGTAAATATCCGAATATCCGCATCCTGGACCGAAAAGCGGCGTACTGGCTTCCGGCCGAAGGGTATAAGTTGATGGCGTACTACTTAAAACGTTATCCAAAAATCGATGCCGTTTGGTGTCAGGACGACGACGTGTTGATCGGGGCGCTTCAAGCCTACCGTGAATCGGGGAGGAACGATGTTCGATTGATGTTAGGCGGTGGGGGGTCCAAACTGGTCGTCAAAAAAATATTGGACGGCGATCCGCTGGTACGCGCGACGATCACTTACCCGCCACGAATGATCGAAGTCGCGCTTCGCGTATGTGTCGAGAGGATTACGAACGACAAGCAGACGACCCAAACGACCTTCGTTGTTCCAGCGGAGGTTGTGACGCGAGAAAATGCCAAGGATCACTACTTTCCCGAATCGGTTTATTGACGCTTATAGATCGATTTTGTAGCGAACCTCGAAAGTGCGGATCACTCCCTCTTGAAACATATCGAGGATAAGCGTGTCGAAGGTTTTGAGCGTTTCAGGCTGTCCCTTGCGGATGGCGAAAGCGAGCCCTCCTTTGCCTGGGTGGCTTTCCGTCAGGAAAGCCACCTTTAACTTTCTGTTCAATTCCTTGTTCTTATCCAGCAGAAAGCGCGTCCCTGCGTAATCGGCCTGGGCGAAATCCGCTTTCTCGGCGGCGACGGCCTCCAGAGATTCCAAAACTCCGGGAGTGGCCAGAATTTTTTTGGGTTCTGCGTTCTTCCGGATGATGTCGAAATGGATCGAGCCCTCCTTCGCCGCCGCGATCTTCCCGTTCAAATCCGCGAATGTTTTTATCTCCGACGTGCGGTTTCGGCGGATGATCGTGGCGCTCCACGTCTTGTTGATCGTGCGCGTGAAATCGACGGCCGAACGCCTCGCAGGGGTGTCGGACATGCTTGAGGCGATGAGATCGATCTTCTTTTCCAATAAGGAAGGAATTAGCGAGCTGAAAGGAACGATCACGAATTCGGCACGCTTACCCATCCGTTTGCACAGTTCCTCGGCGATCTCGACCGAAAACCCGACGAGCTTTCCGTTTTCGTCGTAAAACGAAAACGGCGGCGCAGTAGGATCGGTTCCCACGCGGACGATTTTCCCCTTTGGAAACGGAGCTTCCGCTCCAGGAGCTCCGGCGGGCAGTGCAAACATGAGAAACAAAAGCGCAAAAAGAAAAATTCTTTTGGTGCCTGTTTTGTTCGCCGACGTCATTACTGCGGCCTCCCTTGAAAAAACGCTTGAGGATATAATTATAATCGATAATGTCCGGTTCGGAGGTGCAATGTCGCTTTGTTCGAGTTTTTGGAAAGTGCGCGCTTGGCCACGATTGTGCTGCTTTTTGCCGTTTCGGTCGGCGGCATGATGAGCCGCAAGGTTTCGGCCATCGTGGCGATGCCGTGTCTTGGCGTGGGGGCGGCGCTTGTAGCGCAGCTCCCGTACGTCGCATTTTTCGACGTGCAAGCCGTTTCGTCGTCGGGGGACATCACGGTCGTGCCGGGGATTTTTTCCTCCGTCATTGTGGCGGGGACGCGGATGATGGCATCGGCCGTTTCGGCGGTTGTCTTCGGCGCGGCTTTCGCGCGCGTATTGCGTCACGCGAAGATCGACGAAGCGATCGTGGTACGCGCCGCGGAGTTCGGTTCGCACAAGCCGCTCGCGGCGGGGTTCGCTTTTTTCTTCGCCTCGGCGCTCATCGCCACGTCGGTGGGTGGGCTCGGGGCGGTCATCATGGTGGGGACGATCGCCTTGCCCGCCATGATCTCCTCGGGAATTTCTCCTTTGAACGCGGCCGTTGTGCTGCTACTCGGCTATAACTTGGGCGGTATTTTCAACGCTGCCAACTACGCGGTTTTCTTGGCAATCTTAAATCCCGCCGACGCGAGCGAAGGGATGACGCAAATTGCTCGGATGTCCCTTCCTATCGGTGGCGTCGTGGCCGCGATTTCGATTCTATTTTTGTACGTACGCCTGCGCGAAACTATTTTACAACGGAACTGGGATCCGTTGCGCAAACGGGCCGAACGGACCTATCGGGACGTGGGGGTGGCTGCACTTATTTCACCTCTCGTGCCGGTGTTGATCGTCTTTGGGGGTGTTCTGGCGAATGCCGTCGCGTCCTCGAACGGAAACGCTCCGCGCTATACGATCCCCATCGAAGTGGCGCTTGCCTGCGGCATCGCGTACGCGCTTTTCGCGACGCGGACGCCGCGCAAGTGGCATGTTGCGAGCGCGAGTTTTGTCCAGGGCGCGCAGGACACGAGCGGCCCGATCGTCCTTTTTCTGGGGCTGGGTATTCTGATCAAGGGATTTCAGGACCCGCAGTTGCAGGTGCTTGTCTTTCCCTCCCTGGCGCGGGTGGCCGGGGCGCTCAAAAGCCCGGCAGCTTTCGTCGTGGGATTTTCCCTCGCGACTCCTCTCGTACTTTATAGAGGTCCCTTGAATACCTACGGCATCGGCGGAGCGCTCCCGTCGCTTTTGGGCGGGATCGGTTTTTCACCCCTGGCGGCCATCTGGGCGTTACGTGCCGTAGGCAACCTGCAGGGCTTTGGGGATCCCACGAATTCGTTCAACATCTGGATCGCGGATTTCGTCGGCGTGAGTCCGGATGAGATCATGAAGCTTTTACTTCCCGTCGGTTTTTTGATGTCCTTTGCGATTCTCGCCCTTGCCGTTTGGGGACTTGGTATCCCGATCGTCGGATCATGAGCGTGCGAATCGGCCTCGACGTCGGGGGAACGTTCACGGATGGCGTGATGCTGGACGCCCGCACCGGGGAACTTTTAGCTGCTTTAAAGATTCCCACGACGCACGACGCGCCCGATGGCGTCGCCGAAGGTGTCCGGCGAGTTCTTGAGGAGCTTTGCGAACGGCATGCGCTTTTGCCCGAGGATGTCGCTTTCATCGCGCACGGGACGACCCAGGCGACGAACGCCCTGCTCGAAGGGGACGTCGCATCGGTCGCCGTCGTGGGCATGGGGACGGGCATCGATCGACGCGCCGCTCGTTGGGCTACGGATCTAGGGACGCTCGAGCTCGCGCCCGGAAAACGCTTCGCGCCCGCCTACCGTTTTTTGGATTCCTCAGATGCGTCTACGGACAATGCGAAAATTGACGCAATTTTGGACGAACTGCGCGACGCGGGCGTTCGGGTTGTCGTGGCTTCGGGCGCGTACGCGACCGATGACCCGCAACCGGAAGATCGCGTCGTGTGCCGCGCGCGCGAAAAAGGTTTTT
>JAVBRL010000156.1:0-5616 GCA_031547985.1 Synergistaceae bacterium | reverse complement strand
CGTGGAAGGATACGTCGAAAGCGCAGCGACCGGACTCGTGGCGGGGTTTTACATGGCGGAGCTTTTGGACGGTGCCGCCGACTTGCCGCCCTTTCCTCGCGAGACGGCGTGCGGCTCTTTGCTGCATTATCTCAAGACGGCACTGCCCGAGAGTTTTCAGCCGATGAACGTGAATTTGGGGATCTTTCCGCCGCTGAGCGGCAAAAAAGTCCGTAATCGCCAGGAACGTTGCACGCGCACGGCCGAACGCGCACTCGAAGCGCTCGAACGCTTTTTGGCGAACGAACGCCCCTTCGAACCGACCCTCTCGAAGTAAAAATCTCACCCGCCATGTTTTTGCAATTTTATTTATTTTCTTAATTTTTCGTGCCGATATTGTTGAAATTTGCGGACAATCGTCTACAATAAAATCCATGAGCGATCGTCAGATGGATTTTTCGTTTTCGACGCACGTGGACGCCTATCTGGAGCGCTTGCGCGACGTTCGCCGCTGTTCCAAACACACCCTGGCCGGATATTCGGTCGACCTCGTTCAGTTCGTCGACTATCTGGAGCAACAGAAGGTCGAGACCCCGGACCAGCTCGAATTCGACCACTTGCGCGGTTTTTTGCGGGAGATGACGGGGTACGGTTTCGCGAAAACGTCCGCCGTGCGAAAGCTCTCCGCGGTGCGCGGGCTTGTGGGTTACTTGTTCGAACAAAAGCTGCTGTCGCGCGACCTGTCGCGCAACCTTAAAGGGCCGCGCTTGGGCGAGTCGCTTCCGCGCGCATTGGCTTACGAGGATGTCGTCCGTTTGGTCGAAGAGGGGCCGAAAAAAAGCAAGCATGCCCTTCGCGACCGGACGGTCCTCGAGCTGCTCTACTCGGCCGGGTTGCGGATCGCGGAGCTGACGGGGCTCGATTGGAAAAATGTCGAGTTGGAAGAGCGCGTATTGCGCGTTCACGGCAAAGGGGATAAGGAGCGCCTCTGCCCGTTCGGGCGCGTGGCGCGTGAGTGGCTCGAGGCATGGAGCGATCACGTGCTGGCGGAAAAAAAATGGACGCGCGACGATTTGCGGGATCGCCCCGTCTTTACGGGTAACGGCGACGCTCGGTTGACGGATCGTACCGTGCACCGTCTAGTCTGCGCGGCGGCGCGCGAGGTGGGGCTTTACGACGTCTCGCCGCACACGCTTCGGCACAGCTACGCGACGCACCTGCTTGAGCGCGGGGCGCCACTTCGCACGGTGCAGGAGCTTTTGGGACACGAGAACCTGGAGACGACGCAGCGTTATCTTGCGGTCTGCACACGGCACGCCCACGAGGCCTACCGGAATGCGCATCCGCTTTTGGAGAAAGAAAGGTTGGATTCGGAGCATGTTTAAAGGGACGACGATTTTATGCGTCGCACGGGATGGGCAGCTCGCCATGGCGGGTGATGGCCAGGTGACGCTTGGCAACCAGATCATCAAGCAGGGCGCGCGCAAAGTTCGTCGCCTGTATGAAGGAAAGGTCCTGGCCGGATTCGCGGGCAGCACGTCCGATGCCATGACGCTTCTGGAGCGTTTCGAGAAATTTCTGGACGAAAATCAGGGACACCTGTTGCGCGCTTCCGCCGCGCTCGTGAAGGAATGGCGAAGCGACAAATACCTGCGCCGCCTCGAGGCGATGATGCTCGTGGCGGCCGAGGGGCAGATTTTGCTGCTTTCGGGGGTGGGCGACGTGCTCGAGCCCGAAGGCGGCGTGGCGTCGATCGGTTCGGGGAGCGGTTACGCGCTCGCGGCCGCGCGCGCGCTGCTTGAGTCGACCGACCTTTCCGCGCGCGAGATCGTGACCCGGTCGCTTACGATCGCCTCGGAAATCTGCATCTATACGAACGACGACCTCACGGTCGAGGTGCTCGAATAATGGCTGCCGCGTTGAATAGCGGAAACCACCTCACCCCGGGCATGATCGTGGCGTACCTGGATCGTTACGTGATCGGGCAGGAGAAGGCGAAGAGGGCCGTGGCGATCGCGTTGCGTAACCGTGTGCGCCGGCGCAAGCTCTCTCCCGAGCTCGCGCAGGAGGTCGCGCCGAAGAACATCCTGATGGTGGGGCCGACGGGTGTGGGCAAAACGGAGATCGCGCGCCGCCTGGCAAAGCTTGTGGATGCCCCGTTCGTAAAGATCGAGGCGACGAAGTTCACGGAGGTCGGCTACGTGGGGCGCGACGTCGAGTCGCTTATTCGCGACCTGGTCGAATCGGCTGTGCAGATGTCGAAGCGCCGGATGGTCGAGGAAGTCCAGGAGCCCGCCGCCGTTCGTGCCGAGGAGCGTCTTTTGGACGCGCTTTTGCCGCAACCGGCCGCAAGACCCCGCGAATCGATGCCCGACTTTATGAAACTCTTCGGCGTGCCGGCGCGGGAGGCGCAAGAAGAGGCACCCTCGGCTCCGGGGGCCGACGAAAGGCAGGGGACGCGGGAGAAGCTGCGCGAGATGCTGCGCGCGGGGCGGCTCGAAAACCGCGAGGTCGAGATTGAGGTGAGCGAGGCGCCGAAGCTTGGCGTGAGCTTCATCGGCGGGGCCAACATGGAGGAGATGGGCATCAACCTCTCGGAGATGCTCGGAGGCATGATGCCCAAGCGCGGCAAGCGAAAGAAAATGACCGTCGCCGCCGCGCGGATGATTCTGCAGGCGGAGGAGGCCGAGCGGCTTGTCGACATGGAGCGCGTGACGGCCGAAGCACTGGAGCGCGCGCAGGAAGAGGGGATCGTCTTTTTGGATGAGATCGATAAGGTGGCCCGCGGAAGTTCGAGCCAGTCGGGTCCCGACGTGAGCCGCGAGGGAGTGCAGCGCGACCTGCTCCCGATCGTGGAGGGGTGCGTCGTGCAGACGAAATACGGCCCCGTGCACACGGATCACATCCTGTTCATCGCGGCGGGCGCGTTTCACAAGAACAAACCCTCCGACCTGGCGCCGGAGCTCCAGGGACGCCTTCCCATCCGGGTCGAGATGCTGCCGCTTAAAAAAGAGGATCTCGTGCGTATCCTTAAGGAACCCGAAAACAGCCTCACTCGGCAATACCAGGCATTGCTGGGGGCGGACGGCGTGACGCTCGAATTCGCGGAAGACGCTTTCGGCGCGATCGCCGAACTGGCGACGCGGATGAACGCGGAGATGGAAAACATCGGGGCGCGAAGGCTCCATACGATGATGGAGCTGCTCTTGGAGGACGTCAGTTTCGACGCGCCGTTCGGCGAGGAGCGCACCGTCACAGTCGACGCGCGTTTTGTCGAGGAAAAATTGGGCGACCTGGCCAAGGACCAGGACGCTCGCAAGTACTTACTTTAAGAGATGGGGAGGTTTTACGCGTGATGGTCAAGACGCTCAAACAGACGATGGAGGCGCGTCCCAAGATTCTCAACCCTTCGGCGCTCGAGGACCTGCTCGAGAAGACGCGGCTCATGAACCGCGCGCTGCTCAACCGGCAGGACGGCGGTCCCGAGTATCAGAAGCTGGCACACGTTCTCTCCGACCTGTCGGCGGCGAACGTCTACCTGCTCGATCAGATCGGGAAGATCCTGGGGTACGGGTGGCTCGAGAAGTACGACTGCAGCAACATGTTCGATATTCTTAAAGAGGGAATCATGCCCGGCGAATACACCGCGCGGCTCAACCAGTCGGCCGAGTCGGTGCTTAATCACACGGACAACGGCATGTGCGCGTACAACCCCAAACATCCGTGCGTCTATTCGAACAAACACACGCTGTGGGTTCCCATCAGCGGGGCCGGCGAACGCCTGGGCACGCTCGTGTTGGCGCGCTTTGGCTACGAATTCGATACGCGCGACCTTGTGTTGGCCGAATACCTGGCCACGGTCGTGGGCATCGAAATCCTCGAGGACCGCGGCCGCTCGATCGAGGAGCGCGGGCGCGAACGCTTGGTCGTCCAGATGGCCATGCGGGCGCTCTCCTACTCCGAGATCGAATCGATCCGGCATATCATCGCCGACCTGGGCTCGTCCGAGGGCGTCGTGATCGCGAGCAAGGTGGCCGATCGCGTCCGCGTGACGCGAAGCGTGATCGTCAACGCGCTGCGCAAATTGAGCAGCGCGGGGATCATCGAAAGCCGCAGCCTGGGGATGAAAGGGACGTATATTCACGTCCAGAGCAAGCTTTTCCTGGAAGAGCTCGGGTTCGACGAAAATTTCAAACTGAAGGATCAATAAGTTCGCGCACGCGGCGTAAAGGTTCCCCTTCGTTCGGCCGATAAAACAACCGGAAGGTTTTTTATCTCGCGATTTTTCGGGCCTTGCTTGAGGCCGGCGAAGGGGTGGGGGAAAATGATGCAGGATTTCACGTGGGGGGTCATCGAGAAAAGTCTCGAAGGACTCACGCAGCGTCTGCACACATCGTCGCAGAACCTGGCGAACATCAACACGCCGCGCTACGCACGGCGCGAGACGTATTTCGAAGAGCAGCTGCGGGCCGTGATCGACGGGCCCACGATGCTCCCCGTCTCCATGACGAACAACAACCACATCCCCAACGTCAACCTCGACGTGAGCAAGGTGAAACCCGTCGAGGCGAAGATCCCCAACGAAGTCTACCGCCTCGACCTCAACAACGTCGATCCCGAGACCGAAATGGCGCGTCTCAACGAAACGCGCATGATGTATCAGGCCATGACGCAGATCGTCACGGGCAAGATCTCCAAGATGAAGTACGTCATCGCGGGGCGATAGATCATGGCCGTCAAAGTTTTCCGTTCTCTGGATATCGCGGGTAGTTCCCTCACGGCGCATCGCTTCTGGATGGACACGATCGCGGGCAACTTGGCGAACGTCAACACGACGCGCACGCCCGAGGGTGGCCCCTACGTGCGGCGCATCCCCATCTTTCAGGAACGCCTCGAGGTCGCCTTGAGCTCCAAGACGCGCGACGAGGACGGCCGCTTGATCGAGAGCAAAGTCAAGGCGTGGAACCGCGAGAGCGGTTCGGGCGTCCGCGTGGTCGACGTGGCCAAGGATCCCCTTCCCCCGCGGCTCGTCTATCAGCCCGATCACCCCGACGCGAACGACGAAGGCTACGTGGAGTTTCCCAACGTCAACGTCGTGCGCGAGATGGCCGACCTGATGGTGGCGACGCGCGCCTACGAAGCGAGCACGGCCGTGGTCGAGACGGGCAAGGCCATGTGGAACAGCGGCCTTTCGATCATGAGGGGCAACGGATAGGAGTTTCGTACACTCCAGAACGAGCTTAAAGAGAGAAACCGCGTTCAGGTAAGGGAGAAGGATCCGTGGGGACGGTTTGGCCTTCTCCCTTGTTTTATTGCCTGAGGATTCCCGCTTACGCATGACGCGTATCGTTCACCCCCCATCCAGGGAAAAGACCGTTGTCCCGGCGTCCCTTACGTGCCGGAGGCCCTACACGTTCATTTTATCACGCCGCCCTCGGCGCAGTTCAGCTTTGCCTGTGTCGCCCCTGGTTCTAGGGGAGGGGGCAGCGCGTTAGCGCTGACGGAGGGGTTGCCCCTTTGCCCCTTGCATTCCCTCGCTCGGTTCCGTAAACTCATTTCATCGCGCCATAAAAATCCCAAAATACCAAAATAATTCATTATGAGGAGGTCTTCATGTGAAGATTTCAAGGCAGGCAG
>JAVBRL010000160.1:0-17798 GCA_031547985.1 Synergistaceae bacterium | reverse complement strand
AAGCCACCACCACCGCCAAAATGGGGGGCCGGGGCGCTGCCCATGCTCGCGTGTCCGCGCATGCTGTCTCCCATGGAACCTTCATGTTGAATGCCGCTGAACGCGCCCGGATTGTGCTGCGCGATATTGCCGCCCCCGTTATTCATATGCAGCGGATGCGAGCCGTCGCCACCCAGCCTAGGGGCGTTCGGAATATTGGGCATCCTGTGCTCGACGCCGCCTTGCCCGCCAATTCGTCCACCGGGAGCGTTCGGGATCGAGGGGCGGTTGGGTCCGCCTCCGGGACGGTCGATGCCGCCTGGGCGGTTGATTCCCGGTTCGTGCCCGCGAAATCCATCGCGCGCATGCTCGATCCCGGGATTGCGGTTCGCGTAGCGCGACTGCACAGCCGGATTCTTATACCCCACCCCCCTGCGGTGATAGGGGTCATGATCCCAGCGGTTGTTGACGATGTTCGCGTGGTTGAAGCGGTTATAGTTGTTGACGTTGATGTTGACGTCACCACGCCCCCAGTCGCAATCCCCCCAGAGAGCGTAGCCAACGGCGACGCCGATACCGAACGAAACGACGTTGCCCGCGTATGGATAGAACGCGTACGGAGGGTATGCGGGGTACGGCCATGTGCCATAGACGACGGCGGGGTTGTACGTCGGCACGTAAATGACGTCGGGATTGGTCGGGGCGATCTGAATGATCGTCGTGGAGCTGTCATACGTCACTTTCTGCTGCGATGTCGATTTGAGCGTCCCCTGGGAGCGCGCTTTGTTCCGCAGGCGCTGAACGGACTGCATCACGTCCTGCTTTTGCGCGAGGAACGCGTTACCCAAGTCCTGCGTCCAGTCCAGGTGATCGTTCATCATGGTCAGCACATCGGGAACCATGACGACGGATTTGACGCTCGGGTCCCAGTCCTGGTCCTGCATGGCGCTTTGCAACGCGTTTCCGGAAAGGCTCGAGTGCTCCTTGTACCAACGAGCCGCCTCGACGATCTCGAGCGGATACGTGGAGGCCATTAAAATCTGGGCCACGAGGTCATCCGGATAGAGCGCGATCGGCGACGTGAGCTGGTCCAGTTCTTCATTCGAATATTTGGTGGCATCCGCCGCGAAAGCCGGCAACAAGACGCCAAGAAGCGCACCGATGCACACAAGCGAGAGAACTTTCATCAAAAACGGTCTTCGAATCATTGCATTGTGTCCCCCCATTCTTTGAGTGTATGAGGCACCAAAAAACCCCTTTATGAGTTGTGTCCTGTGTGTGCCTGCTTCGGCATCATAGCACAGAACGCTCACTTAGGGGCAGTTTTTTTAATTTTACTCTTCTGTGACGTCGCGCGACGTTATGAAGCGGTCAGTATCCGTTCGAACTGCGACGGAGCAAGCGAGGCGCCGCCGACCAAAAGACCGTCGATGTCCGGCTGCGCCATGATCGCCGCGCTGTTTTCCGGTTTGACGCTCCCGCCGTAGAGAATGCGGAGACGTTTGGCCGCCGGAGCGTTGCGCGACGCGATCCATTCGCGGATATGCGCACAAACTTGCTGCGCATCGAGGTCGCTCGCGGTCTTGCCCGTCCCGATCGCCCAGACGGGTTCGTAAGCGATGACGATCCGGTCGGCGAGATCCGGTTGCGACACGAGATTTCCGAGGCCCTCTGCGAGTTGCGCATCGATCACGGCAAACGTGCGTCCCGCCTCCCGCTCCTCGAGAAGCTCCCCCACGCAAAGCATGGCGATCATATCCGCCGCCAGGACACTTTCGATTTTTTTATGTGTCTGCTCGTTCGTCTCGCCAAAAAGGTGGCGCCGTTCGCTGTGTCCGACGAGGACGTAGGAACACCCCACTTCTTTGGCCATCGAGACCGAAATTTCACCCGTGAACGCTCCCTTGGACTCCCAATGGACGTTCTGAGCCCCGATCGTAAAGGGCAATTTTTGTCCGTTCTGCAAGCCGATCGCGCGCGCGGCGCTTTCCAGGCAAACGGCCGTCGGGTAGATCAAGACTTCGATCTCCGCATCGTTCAAGGCTGCCGCTGTTTTTTTATCACCTTTCAACCACTCCCCGAGTTCGGCGAAAAAAGCGGCCGTCTCGGCGGGCCCATAGTGCATTTTCCAGTTTCCTGCATAAATTTTCGTTCGCATCGGTGTCTCCTCCGCGCTTATTTCAAAATAAAGGGCTCGATCCCGGGAAGGGCCTTGCCTTCGAAAAATTCGAGGCTCGCCCCTCCTCCCGTCGAGACGTGGGAAACCTTGTCGGCGAAGCCCAACTGCTCGCAGGCAGCCGCCGAATCGCCGCCGCCGACGACCGTCAGCGCGCCCGCATGCGTGGCATCCGCAAGCGCGCCCGCCACGGCGCGCGTTCCTTCCGCGAAGGCGGGCTGCTCGAAGACGCCCATGGGGCCGTTCCACAGCACCGTTCGTGCGTTCGCAATCACTTGCGCAAATTGCTCGCGCGTGCGCGGCCCGATATCGACGCCAATCTGGTCGGGCTGGATCTTATCCGCATCCACGACCACGGCGAGCTTCGGATTGTCGAACTCCGGCGTGGCCAACACGTCAACCGGCAACAGGATCTTGACGCCGCGCGCGCCGGCCTCAGCGAGCATCCGCGCCGCGAAGTCCGTTTTGTCCTTTTCGAGCAACGATTTGCCAATCGGAATTCCCTGGCTCGCCAGGAACGTGAATGCCATCCCTCCGCCGATCACGATCGTATTCACGCGGTCCAAGAGGTTTTCGATCACGCCGATCTTGTCGGAGACCTTCGCTCCGCCCAGGATGAGCACGAAAGGCGGCGTCGGATTGTCGCGAGCGCTGCTTAAAAATTCGATCTCGCGCACGATCAGCATCCCCGCAAACGACGGCAGCGTATCGCAGACGCCTCGCGTGGAGGCGTGCGCGCGATGCGCGGCGCTGAACGCGTCGTCGACGTAAACCTCGAACGGTTCGGCGAGCGATTTCGCGAACGTCGGATCGTTCGCCTCCTCCTGCTCGTAAAAGCGCGTGTTCTCCAAAACGGCGACGGAGTCCGGCTGCAAAGAGGAAATGGTGTCTTTGACATCGGGACCGATACAGTCTTTCAAAAAAACGACCTTCCATCCCGTCATCTCGGCGAGTTTTTTCGCGACCGGCTCGAGCGTGTAACGCAGGTCGACCTTTCCCTTGGGACGCCCCAGGTGGGAAACGAGGCCCGGTTTCGCGCCGGCGTCCAGAAGAGCATTCAAGGTCGGCAGATGCGCCCGCAGGCGCGTGTCATCCGTCACAACGCCGTCCTTTAAAGGGACATTGAAGTCGACGCGGACAAGAACCCTCTTGCCCGCGACGTCTTCAGGAGTGAACGTTTTCAGCTTCAAGGCGCCCATGCGTGGCTAGAGCCCTTTTTTGATCATCATGTTGACGAGGTCGACGACCCGGTTGCTGTAGCCCCACTCGTTGTCGTACCACGAAAGGATCTTGACCATGTTGTCGATCACCGTCGTGTGCATCGGTGCAAAAATCGAGGAATGAGGATTGCCCACGAAATCCATCGAGACGAGATCGTCGGGCTCATAGGAGAGGATGCCCTTCATAGGACCCTCGGCGTATTTTTTCATCACCGCGTTGATCTCGTCGGCGGTCGCGGGTTTTTTGAGCTCCGCCGTGAGATCGACGACCGAAACGTCAGGCGTCGGTACACGCAGCGCGAAGCCGTTGAGTTTGCCCTTGAGCTCGGGCATCACTTCGGAGATCGCCTTGGCGGCCCCGGTCGTCGTGGGGATGATCGACAGCGCCGCAGCGCGCCCGCGCGACGGAACTTTGTGCGGGAAGTCGAGCGTCACCTGGTCGTTCGTGTAGGAGTGAATCGTGTTCATGAGGCCTTTGACGATGCCGAACTCCTCGTGCAGCGCCTTGGCGACGGGCGCCAGACAGTTCGTGGTGCAGGAGGCGTTGGAGACGATGTGGTGTTTCGCCGGATCGTACATACCGTCATTGACGCCGAGCACGATCGTCACGTCGTGTCCTTTGGCCGGCGCGGAGATGAGGACTTTTTTGGCACCCGCCTGAATATGGGCTTTCGCCTTGTCGCCGTCCGTGAAACGGCCCGTCGACTCCACGACGACATCGACGCCCATTTCTTTCCAGGGGAGTTTCGTCGGATCGGGTTCGGCGACACAGCGGACGCGTTTGCCGTTCACCACGAGAGCGTCGCCGTCAAGCGACACGTCGCCGGGGAAACGCCGGAAGACGGAGTCGTATTTGAAGAGGTATTCCAACGACGCCGGAGGAGTCAGATCGTTGACCGCGACGACCTCGAACTCATTTTCCTTGCCGTTCAGAAAGAACGCGCGGAGCGTCATCCGACCGATACGACCAAAACCGTTGATGGCTACTTTACGCTTTCCCATAAAAACCGCCTCCTCAATTTAGGTGCCCTATATTTGAAGTATCATGGAATCGATTGGGTCGATCCCATGATACCCTCAAAACAACTTTTTCTCGCCTTTTCGAATCTTCGCAATAATAGATCCCTAAATTTTTATTTGATTATTTCTCGGCCAGCAGGTCTTCGTTGAGCACGCGCAAAAGTTCGCCCAGGCTCGCCGCCGAGAGGACGTCCCCGTGAGGGCGGTACGGCATGGTCCCGTCGAATAGTTCCGCCACTCCCTCCAGACAGCCGTGACGCAGGTGGCTGTTGAAAGGCCGCATGAAGATCCAGCCGATATCGAGCGACGTCGGGTGCAGGCGCAGGTACGCCGTGATGAACTGTCCCAAAAGCCACGTCCACGCCATGCCGCGAAAACGCGCCTTGACCTTCTGGTCGGGACGCCCTTCGAAACGCCCTTTGAACTTCTCGTGATGCGGCCCCATCGTACGCAAGCCGTACGTCGTGTAGAGCTCGTCCCAGCAGACGCGCAACACGGCATGTGACTGCTCCAGCGTGATCGGGCTGCTCGGAAGCGATACCGCCAAGATCTGGTTCGGACGCAACGCATCGCACTTTTGGCCGTTTTGCGGGTCGACCCAGTCGTACAGGTAATTTCCAGATGCATCCCACAAGACGTCTTTGAATGATTCGCCACATTTCTGCGCGAGGGCGCCGTAGCGTTTTTCCGCCTCGACCTTGCTCAGGTTTCGTGCCATGCGCTGCATAAAGCAAAGCGCGTTGAACCATAGGGCATCCACTTCCACAAGATATCCCCGCCGCCGCACGACCGGTTCGTCCGAAACGACGCCATTCATCCAATGCCGCAGGGGGTTTTCGGTCGTCAAGTAAAGCAGGCCGTTCTCGTGGCATTCGAGGTCGAGAGAGGGAATACCTTCTTGGTAGCGCTCGACGATCTTGACCAGATCGTCCCAGTAGGCGCGCACGCTGTTCAAATCACCCGCATGATCGATGTATTTTTCAAACGCGTAGAGGAACCACAGGCCGGCGTCCGCTTCTTCGGTCGCCGCATGATCGGCGAAATCGATACGGGAAGGCATGACGAAGTCGTTTTTGCGGCATAGTTCGATCCAACTACGCAGGATGCCCAATCCCGTGCTCTCGCGCCCCGTGGCGAGCGTCAGCCCCGGAAGGGCAACGAACGTCTCGCGGGCACGTCGTTCGACGGACGGATAGCCGGAGTAAATCATCGGAACGGCTCCTTCTCGGTCATCGATCAGGTGGTAAGCCGCGTGCACCATGTCGCGGATCGCCGGGTAGCGCAACGGAACTTCGGACGCCCCCAGCACTTTTTCGACACTCAGGCGCGATCTATTTTCAAGTTCGGCAAGCGTCTCCTGGGAATAGGCTTCGGGCGCTTTGGAGAGCACGACATAGACCGTGTCGCCCTCGGACATCTCCACACTGCCGTAACCGGGAGACCATAGCAGGTCGCTGCCGGCAACCTGGTCTTGCTCGTAAACGATGTTCTCATACCAAAGCGGCTTCGGGTGCCACGTTCCCGAGGAGATGTGAAGGGAACTCTCGAGTTTGCGCCCGGTCACGCTCACGCACCCTTCGGGATCGACCGCCGAGTCGAACGTGGGTTTCTTCTGTTCGCTCAAAACGTCACACGGACGATGCGCGAAGACAGGCCGGAGGTCCAGGCGAATTTTTTCCGGAGAGGCCAGCAGTTCGTACTTGATGACCGTACAGGAGAGCCCCTGAGGCATGAAGAGGGTTTTGCGAAGCAGAATGCTATGGACGACGAAGAGAATAGTCGGGAAAGGATTCCCTTGGTATTCCTGTAGGTAGCGGAAACCGTCGGGGTACACCAAATCTTTGTACCGGTTCGTTGAAAGCTCGTACTTCTTTTTCTTGCTGAAGAGCGTTTCTTCCATTTTGCTGACAAGAACGCAGTGCTGTGGTTCCCCTTCGGGGCGCACGACAAGAAGTCCGTGTTCTCTTCTTGTGTTGGCCCCGATCACAGTCGAAAACCCGTAACTTCCTCGGCCATTGGACACAAGAAACTCTCGCGCCGCCCCTTTGTCGTATGTGTTGACGTCAGCCTTGCCTAAGTACATGGGCACCCTCCCCCTTCATAGATTTTCGAAGATCAATTCTTCGATTTTCCTCCACCTATATTCTACCGTACTTTTGCTCACGGGCTCGCTCAAACTTTGCCCTATTTCTTTCAGGTTCGCACTCTGGTTACGGCGCCGCAGCTCCACGAGTTCCCGAAACGGACGTGAGAGCTGTTCCGTGAGCCCCAACCTGTCGAGCGTTTCGATCAGCGCCAGCTGTTTTTGAGCGGCGTCGATGCTTTTTTTGATGTTCGCATGGTCGCAGTTCACCAACATGTTCGCACGGTTTTTCATCGAGCGCACGATCGCGATTTCCTCAAGCGCGAGCGTCGTCTGGTAAAGCCCCAGCTTCGCCATAAACGTGGCGATTTGTTGTTGATCGCGTAAAATCAGCTCCGCACCGCCACGCAACACGCGAGAACTCATGGAAAATTTCGCGCGCTTCAAGATGCGTTCCGCCTTTTTAATGGCGAGCGAGGCTTGCGAGCTTCGAAAAACAAGGTAATAGCCCGACCGCGGCATGTAAAGTGCCCCACACGCCCCAAAGCAGCCGCGAAGCCAGTTCCACGCACAGGCGCTCGACGTGTGCGCGACGTCGTGCGCTCCAAGGTACATTAAAAGTTCACGCGCGACGAAAAAAGTCAGGCGCGTTCCATGGCGCGACGTGCCGGCAAGCATTGCCCGATTTTCGCTTATAAAAAACGGCACTTCGCCCTGTTTTTTGAGGGAGCCGAGCAGTTTGAAAAAACGCCTCAGCACGATCAAACGAGAGCATGAAAACTCCAGAAAATCCGCGTTTTTGCACTCGCGATGCGGGAGGCTCGAGATGATACCGGACATCTCGGAAATCCGCGCGTCGCACTCCACTCCTTCGTAAGCGACCCATTCGTCCCATAACAGCGCGGGAAGTTTCGCTGTCCCCACGACGCTAGTCTTGAACCGTCGACGCCGCCCCCCGGGCGAGATGCGTCAGAGTTTCCGCGAGGTTCTGCGCATGATGCCTCAGCACCCCACCCTCTTTGACGTCGACAAAGTCGCCGAACACGACGCGCGTTCCCTGATCGCAAAGGTAATTCTCCTCCTCCGCCGACAGGTAAAGCGGCGCCGCTCCCTGTTCGATATAGCGCTCCAGGTAGTCGGGAGGAATTGGCGTCTGGTTGACGACGAGATAGTCGGGCAGCTGTCCCAGAAGCCCGGTGAGCCAATCCAAATGGGCGAGGATGTTCATTCCCTCCGTTTCGCACGATTGGGTCATCAAGTTCGCGACATAGATCTTGGGGGCCTGCGACTCTTTGATCGCATTCGTCACGTCTTCGATCAGTAGGTTCGGAATGATACTCGTGAAAAGGCTTCCCGGACCTAAAACGATCAGTTCCGCCTGGGAAATAGCCGCAACGACGTCGTCGATCGGTTTTGCGTTCGCCGGTTCAAGCCAGATGCGTTTCAGGCGGCATCCGTTTTCGGAAATTTTGATCTCCCCGCGGACCAAATCCCCCTCTTCCGTTTCGCCATGCAAGACGACCGTCTCCGATGTGACTGGCAAAACGCGGCCGCGCGTCGCCAGGATGCGATTGAGCTGCTTGACGGCCGTGTAAAAATCGCCCACCAGCTCGTTGATCGCCAGCAGGATGAGATTGCCCAGGCTGTGCCCCTTGAGCTCACCCCGGTCGAAGCGGAAGTTGAAGATCCGCTTGACGGTGTTGTCGTCCTCGGCCAGCGCCACGAGACAGTTGCGGATATCTCCTGGCGGCAGCACGCCCCACTCCTCGCGCAGCCTGCCGGAGCTGCCTCCTTCGTCGGTCACGGTGACGATCGCAGTGAGGTTTCGCGTGAAGGCCTTCAGCCCGCGAAGCAGCGTCGAAAGCCCCGTCCCGCCGCCGACCACCACGATCTCAGGCCCGAAGCTCAAACGGTACTCCACCGCCTTTTGCTGGACTCGCCGTTCCTTGCGGAAGAGCCGCTCGTCGCCCGGCGCGCTCGCAGTGGCGAAAGAGCGACGTTTCAGAGCCAGATACGCGGCGACCGCTCCCGCGACGAAGCCGCCCACCAGGAGGAACCAGCCGTTCATGTCACCGGGTATTCCTTGTGGATGTCGCGATGATTGACAACGACCCGCCGGCCGCTCGTCTGCAGCGCCCGGCCGAGGCGCTCGGCGATGGCCACGGAACGATGCCGTCCGCCCGTACACCCGATGGCGATGTGGATCTGCTTGCGCCCCGTGAGACTGTATTCCGGAATGATCAGGTCGAACAAATACTCCACACGCTTCAGAAATTCTCCCATCTGCGGGATATCGTCGAGATAGTCCTGCACGGCGGCATCCAATCCTGAAAGGTTGTGCAGGACATCGATATAATTGGGATTCGGCAAAAAACGCACATCGAAGAGGTAATCCGCGTCCTGCGGAAGACCATGCTTGAAACCGAACGAACTCACGAGGATCGTGAGCGGACCGCTGCTGATCCCCGTCTCCATCAGCAGCTTGTCCCGTAGCTCGTTCAAGGAGAGGTTCGTCGTGTCCAGCACGATCTCCGCCCGTTCGCGAATCCCTCGCAAAAGGGCCCGCTCGCGCGTGATCCCCTCCAAAATACTCATGTCGGCGCCCAAGGGGTGCCGACGGCGCGTCGTTTCGAAGCGCCGCACGAGCGTCTCGTCCGAGGCGTCGAGGAAAATCACGAACACGGTCTCGAGATTGCCCTCCAGTTTGGAAAGCACGGTGGAGAGCTCCTGCAGGAGCTCTCCACCACGGACATCCACCACGGCAGCGACGCCGTTCATCTGGGCAGCCCGATGGCGCGCCAGCACTTCCATGAGCTGAGGCAGAAGCGGGGGCGGCAGGTTGTCGATCGAATACATACCCTGATCTTCAAAGACCTTCAGCGCCGTCGACTTGCCTCCGCCCGACATCCCCGTGATGATCACGCAGCGTTTGACTTGGTCTTTGCCCAATTCCACCGCTCTCAAGCCCCCTTTACGAACGTCCTCAAACCGCGGAAAAACTTTTGATGTTTTCCTCGATGCGTGCCAGCTTCGCACGCCCTTCGGCGACCTGGGCATGCTCCTTCTCGACCACCTCGGCGGGTGCTTTCTTTAAAAATTCCTCGTTCGCGAGCTTTTTTTCAGCCCGCTCGATCTCTTTTTGAATTTTCGCCGCTTCGCCCCGTAGGCGCGCCGTCTCTTTTTCAAGGTCCAACAGGTCACCCACAGGCATGAAAAGTTCCCCTTGCGCGAAAACGGCGGCGAGACTCTGAGGCGGTTTCACGCGAGAGACCGCCTCCATGAAGTCCAGCTCCTCGACACGTGTCAAAAGACGTATCAAATCGGCGTTCTGTTCGATCACCATGCGGTCTTCCGGCTTGTGCAGCAAAAGGACCACCTTCGCGACAGGCTGCTGCGGCGTCAGGCGCGCCTCGGCGCGCAAGTTGCGCACGACGCGCACGACTTCCCGCAGGAAGTCCATCCGGTAGACCACGCTCTCTGCGTCGTCGATCTTGTGAACGTCATCCACCAGCGGCCATTTTTGTTGTAAGAGGATCGCCCCTTCCGAGACAAACGGAAATGCGTTCCACAGCTCTTCGGTCGCAAAGGGAATGATAGGGTGCAGCAGTTTGAGCACGTTTTTAAAGACGACGAGCAATACGGCCTGCGTCGCCCGCTTGCGCGCGACGCCCTCGTCGCCCCGCAGGGCCGGCTTCGAAAGCTCGAGATACCAGTCGCACAGCTCGCTCCAGACAAAGTCGTACATCAGCCGGGCCGCTTCGCCGACGAAATACCCCTCCTGCAGGCGCGTCATCTCGCCGATCACCTCGCGCGTGCGCGCGAGGATCCAACGATCGTGAAGCCGCAGCGACGCGTCGTCGATCGTGAGATCTTCGGGGGCGTCCTGCAGGTTGAGCAGCGCGAAACGGCTGGCGTTCCAGAGTTTGTTGAGGAAAAAGCGGTACGTTTCGATACGGTTCGCCGACAGGAAAATATCGCGCCCCTGCACGGTGAGCGCCGCCAGCGTCAGCCGCAGAGCGTCCGCGCCGTACTGTTCGATGATCTCGAGCGGGTCGATCACGTTGCCCTTCGACTTGCTCATCTTCTGACCGTTTTCGTCGCGCACCAGCGCGTGGATGTAGACGTCTTTGAAAGGAACGTCACCCATGAACTCGATCCCGAACATGATCATACGCGCGACCCAGAAGAAAATAATATCGAAGGCCGTCACCAGGAGCGCCGTCGGGTAGTAGCGCTTCAGATCGTCCGTCTCGTGCGGCCACCCCATGGTCGAAAACGGCCACAGTGCGCTCGAAAACCACGTGTCGAGCACGTCCTCGTCCTGGCGCAGGTGGGTCGAGCCGCAACGGGGGCATTTCGAGGGCGCTTCCATCGCAACGACGATCTCGCTACATTCGGGCTCCTCGCAATACCACGCCGGAATGCGATGTCCCCACCAGAGCTGGCGGGAGATGCACCAATCGCGGATCTGTTCCATCCATTGAAAATAGACGCCCTCCCACTGCTCCGGGACGAAGCGGATGCGGCCCTCTTTCGTGGCGGCGACACCGGCATCGGCGAGCGGCTTCGCGCGCACGAACCACTGTTCGGACAAATACGGCTCGATCACGGTCGAGCAGCGATAGCAGTGTCCCAGCGAATGAAGATGCTCGATGGTCCTCAAAAGGGCGCCCGTCTGTTCGAGTTTCGCGACGATCATCTCGCGCGCTTCGAGCCGGTCCATGCCGACTCCCTGCCCGTCGACGCCGACGAGCATCTTGCCTTCGCCGTCGATCACCTGGATCTGCTCGAGCCCGTGGCGTTGTCCCACGAGAAAATCGTTCGGGTCGTGCGCGGGTGTGATTTTCACCAGGCCCGAACCAAATTCCGGATCCACCATGTTGTCCGCGATGATCGGGATCACGCGTCCGACCAGCGGCAGAACAACCCTGCGCCCCACGAGATGCGCGTGGCGCTCGTCGCTCGGGTGCACGGCGATGGCCGTATCTCCCAGCATCGTCTCCGGACGCGTCGTCTGCACGACCACATGCCCATCCCCTTCGACGAACGGGTAGGCGATTTCGTACAGCTTTCCCTGCGCTTCCTGATGCTCCACTTCCAGGTCGGAAAGCGCCGTGTGGCAGCGGGGGCACCAGTTGATCAGATATTTCCCCCGGTAGATGAGTCCTTTTTCGTAAAGCTCGACGAAGACGCGGCGCACGGCCTCGGAGAGCCCCTCGTCCATCGTGAAGCGCTCGCGCGACCAGTCGCACGAGCTGCCCAATTTTTTAAGCTGATTGATGATGCGGCTTCCGTACTGTTCCTTCCATTCCCAGACTTTTTCGACAAACGCCTCGCGCCCGAGTTCCTGGCGCGTGACGCCCTTTCCCGCCAGATTGCGTTCGACGACGTTCTGCGTCGCGATTCCAGCGTGATCGGTCCCGGGCACCCACAGCACGTTGTACCCCTGCATACGCCGCGTACGGCAGGTGACATCCTGCAGTGTGTTGTTGAGCGCGTGCCCCATATGCAGGGCGCCGGTGACGTTCGGCGGCGGGATCACGACGCTGAACGGTTCTCCCTGAGCGCTCGGATCCGCCGTGAAAAGGCCCGCATCGAGCCACAACTGATAGCGTTTGTCCTCGATGGGGGCGGGATCGTACGATTTCGACAAATTGATGGGGTCCATTTCACGCATTCCTCCGATTAACGATCTTTCGCATCTAACAGATCGAGTTTCCGTATTTCCGCGAACACGTCCGCGATCGTCCGGCGCAGGCGCTCCATCGCGGAGTCGTTTTTGCCTTCCGTGATTTCGGGGGGGGCGATGGAGTCAAGCGATCCCTGGACGAATTTCTCGTACTGGGCACGCCGGCGACTTTTGGGCACTTTATCGCCCTTCGTGAAGACGACGAGCCGCGCCAGTTCAAGACTATCAAGCCATTCGGTCAGCTCCAGATCGTTCGGAAGCATCCCATGGCGAAAATCGACCAAGTGAAGCGCGAAGGCAAGCTCGGATTCGCGTTCGAAATAAGCGTTGATCAATTGCCACCAGCTACGGCGCTCCGCCGCACCTCGCGAAGCATAGCCGTAACCCGGCAAATCGACGAGAAAAAATTCGTCCATCACACCGGGTTGCTCCTTCACGCGGTAGAAGTTGATGCTGCGCGTCTTGCCGGGCGTGGAGCTGACCTTGGCGATCCGGCTTCCGAGCAGGGCGTTGATCAACGTCGACTTGCCCACGTTGGATCGTCCCAACATCACCGCTTTTGGCCCCTTCAACTCCGGGAGCTGGCCCGCCAGAAACGCGGTGCAAACGAGTTCGCTCGACCACGGTTTCATAAAAGGCTACCTTTTCGCTCGTACCTTGTCCGGTCGTTTTTTTTGATTTTGGATGCGGTGCGCGAGCGCGAGGTCGAATATCTCGCGCACATGGGAGACGAAGTGAAAGTCCATCCCCTCCTTCGCCCACGGGGCAAGCTCGTCGACATCGGTGCGGTTTTCCTTCGGCAAGAGCACGGTGTGGATCCCGTAGCGCTTGGCCGCGAGCACTTTTTCCCGTACGCCGCCGATCGGCAAAACCATTCCACGAAGGGTGATCTCGCCCGTCATCGCGCGATCGGAACGAACGGGAATACCCGTCACCGACGACATGAGTGCCAACGCCAAAGTGACTCCCGCGGAGGGACCGTCTTTAGGGATGGCGCCCTCCGGAACGTGCACGTGAATATCCTTTTCCTCCCATTTGAAGGCCTGCAGACTATAATCCTCCGCCTTCGAACGCAGATATCCCAGGGCGGCTTGCGCCGATTCCTGCATGATATCGCCCAGGTTGCCGGTGAAGGAAACCTTGCCGCTGCCCTGCATAACGGCTGCCTCAATCACGAGGATATCGCCGCCGTTTTCCGTCCACGCGAGCCCCACGGCCGCTCCGACGAAATCCCCTTTGGGCAGGCATCCGGCGTGAATGCGGGGCGATTTGAGATACAGGGGCAATTTGCTCTGCGTGATCGCAATCGACGCGAGGGGTTTCTTCTTTTCTTCGTTGCGTTCGACCGCTTCCATCGCGAGTTTCCTGGCGACCTTCGAAAGCTGCCTATCCAGATTGCGCACACCGGCTTCTCGCGTGTAGCTCGTAATAATATGTTCGTACGTCTTATCGGAAATCGTCACCTTGATTTTTTCAAGGCCGTTTTCCACGGCGATTTTGGGCCACAAGTAGCGCTTGGCGATATTGATCTTCTCCTCCGTCACGTATCCGGGAAGATGGATCAACTCCATGCGGTCGAGCAGCGGCCTGGGAATCGTGTAGGTTCCGTTCGCCGTCGTGATAAACATCACGTGCGAGAGGTCGAAAGGGACCTCCAGAAAGTGGTCCGTAAAGCTGTGGTTTTGTTCCGGGTCGAGAACCTCGAGCAACGCCGCGCTGGGGTCACCGCGAAAATCGCTGCCGACTTTGTCGATTTCGTCTAAAAGCAAAACGGGATTACGCACTCCAGCCTGCTTGACTTTCTGAATAATGCGGCCTGGGAGCGCTCCGATATAGGTGCGGCGATGGCCGCGAATTTCCGCTTCGTCGCGCATACCGCCCAGCGACATATTGACGAATTCACGATTCAGCGCGCGCGCGATCGATTTTCCCAAGGATGTCTTGCCCACTCCGGGGGGGCCGACGAAACAGAGGACCTGCCCGCGCGTTTTCTTTCCGGCGAGCTTGCGCACTGCCAAAAATTCGAGGATGCGCTCTTTAACCTCGTCGAGGCCGTAATGGTCCGCCTCGAGGACCGCCCGCGCCGATTTGATGTCCAGACAATCCGGCGTCTGTTTCCTCCAGGGCATGTCGACAAGCCAATCGATGTACGTCCGCACAACGGTGGCTTCGGCGGACATGGGCGGCATCTTCTCGAAGCGCGAAAGTTCGTGCAACGCTTTTTTCTCGGTTTCCTTTGGCATCTTCGCTTTTTTGATGCGGCTTTTGTACTCGCCGACCTCCGAGATTTCGCCGCCGCCCCCGAGCTCGTCCTGGATGGCTTTGAGCTGTTCCTTGAGGTAGTACTCGCGGTGCCCTTTTTCCATCTCCTGGCGAACGCGATCCTGAATGTTCCGCTCCGTTTCGAGCAGGTCCACTTCGCGCAGCAGTAGGCGCAACAGCGACTCCAACCGCTCTTCTGATGAAGGCGTTTCCAGCAGGCGCTGTTTTTCGGCGATCTGCACGAGCATGTGAGACGTCACGAGGTCCGTGAAAAGCGATGGGTTCTCGACCGAGAGGATCGTCGAGGAGACTTCGACAGGAATTTTGGGGTGCAGGTTGGCGTAGCGGTCGAATTGCTCGAACACGCTGCGCCTCAAAGGTTCGACACGTTCGGAATGAGTCCCCTGGTCGGCGAGGGGTTCGCAGAGCGCGCTGATATACTCGCGATCCGCCTGGTAACCCGCGATGCGCATGCGCTGCGATCCTTCGACGAGCACTTTCGTCGTGCCGTCCGGAATGCGCACGATTTGCAGAATCTGGCACAGCGTGCCCACATCGTACAGGTCCTGCGGTTTGGGGTCGTCGACGCGGGAATCGTTTTGCGCGACGACGACGATCATCTTGTCGACGGACGAGGCGGCTTCGAGGGCTTTGAGCGATCTTGGGCGCCCCACGAAAAGCGGGGCGATAATGCCGGGGAACAGCACCATGTCCCGAATAGGCAACACGGGATAGCGCTTTGGTTCCGACATCAAGCGACCTCCCGAGTCGACTTCTTCATTTTGACGGCTTCCCCTTCGCCCCGCGCGAACTCGCCGGTGATCACGATGCGGTCGATCTCTTGTTCGTGCAGCGACGGCAGGTCGTACATCAGGTCGAGCATGATCGACTCCAGGACCATGCGTAGCCCTCGTGCTCCGGTGTGCGTTCCATCCGAGCGTACGGCGATCGCTTTGATGGCCTCCGGTTCGAATTCCAGCTCGACACCCTGCAGCGCGAAAATTTTCTGGTATTGTTTCACGAGCGCGTTTTTAGGCTGCGTCAGGATATGCGTCAATGCGGCCTCGTCAAGTCCCTCGAGTGGGACGACAACCGGCAGGCGCCCGATGAACTCAGGGATGAAGCCATAACCCATCAGGTCATGAGGCTGGATCTCCTTGAGAAGATCATACGATTTCTGCATCCGGTCGGAGACGATATCGCCGCCGAAACCGATGACCTTCTTGTGCACCCTCCGCGCGATGATCGGTTCCAAACCATCAAACGCCCCTCCGCAGATGAAGAGGATGTTCTTCGTGTCAAGCTGGATGAAATCCTGGTTCGGGTGCTTGCGCCCCCCTTTGGGAGGAACATTCGCGACGGTTCCTTCAAGAATGCGCAGCAGCGCCTGCTGGACGCCTTCGCCGGAGACATCGCGCGTGATCGAAACGGATTCCGATTTACGCGAGATTTTGTCAACTTCGTCGATGTAGATGATCCCGCGTTCGGCGGCTTTGGGGTCGTAATCCGCGGATTGCAGGAGGCGCACCAGGATGTTTTCCACATCTTCACCGACATACCCCGCCTCTGTAAGCGTCGTGGCATCCGCCATGGCGAAAGGAACCTTGAGCAGTCGCGCCAAGGTCTGCGCCAGAAGCGTCTTTCCACATCCCGTGGGCCCCACGAGAAGCACGTTGTTCTTGGGAAGCTCCACATCGTCCGCCGTTCCGTCGGGTTCGCTCTCCAACGCGCGGATGCGCTGGTAATGATTGTAGACCGAGACGGAAAGTACTTTTTTAGCATGGTTCTGCCCCACGACATACTGGTCGAGGAAACGTTTGATCTCCTCCGGGCGGGGCAGTTGCTCGTCGAGCGAAGGTGGCTTCACCTGCGGGCGGATATTGGGCAACATCTCCTTTTCGTTTTCGAGGATGACGTTGCACAGCTGGATGCAATCCGTGCAGATATAGGCGTTGATTCCCGCTATCAGCTTCGGAACCTCATCCTGCGTCTTCCCGCAAAAGGAACATTTCGCCTTGCGCCGCCGATCGTCCCCGTTGCCGTTTTCGAATTGAAACATTCCGTCACCTCGTTTCATACTGTGTTGGCCTTGATCTTCATCAAGATACGCGATCCGTATCGGCCAAACATCCGTATTTGTCGCACAGATATGCAGCTCCTTACGCTTTTTTAGCGTTTGTCGATGACTTTGTCGACCAGGCCGTACTCGACGGCCTCCTGGGGCGACATGAAGAAATCGCGGTCCGTATCCCGCTCGATGCGATCCACGGGTTGGCCTGTGTGCTTGACGAGAATTCCGTTAATCAGCTCTCGCATCCGCAGGATCTCTTTCGTCTGGATCTCGATGTCGGTCGCTTGACCACGCGCACCGCCGAGCGGCTGGTGGATCATGATGCGCGAATTGGGCAGCGACGTGCGTTTACCCTTCTCGCCTCCGGCCAAAAGCACCGCCGCCATACTCGCCGCCTGCCCCGCGCAGATGGTCGAGACCGGACATTTGATGTACTGCATCGTATCGTAAATCGCAAGCCCCGAAGAGATCACGCCGCCGGGACTGTTAATGTATAAAAACACGTCTTTTTCCGGGTCTTCGCTTTCCAGAAAGAGCAGCTGCGCGATCACGATATTGGCGAGCGAATCCTCGATTTCCTGCCCGATGAAGATGATACGGTCTTTCAGCAGGCGGCTGTAGATGTCGTAGGATCTCTCCCCACGCCCTGTCTGCTCCACCACGATCGGCACCAGATAGTTTTTAATCACTTCGTTTTTTTCCATGCGTTCCATCGTGTATCTGTAATCTCCTTGTTAATTATTCGTTATTTTCGGAGGCTTCTTCGCTCCCCTTCGGCTCCACGGGCGCCTCCCCCTGCTCGGGCAAGGCGTCGAAGTCGACTTCCTTTTCCTCCACTGCGACGTGTTCGGCCACGTAGTCCTGCGTTTTTTGCATCCGCAAGCGCGCGGCGATGTCCATAATACGGCTCCGATCACCATAGATGTATTCGGCCAGCTTCTTGGCGTCGACGCGCATCTGAACGCTCATCTGGGCGATCTCCGTGGTGATGTCCTCCGGAAGCACCTGGATGTCGTTTTTCTCGGCCAGCTCCTCCAGCACGAGCGTGCGCCGCGCCATGTCGTACGAGCGGCGTTCGAGGTCTTTTTCGAAGGCCTCCTTGTCGACGCCGTCTTTTTTGAGGTAGTCCTCGAGCGACAAGCTGAGCTCCGATTGCATCCGGCGATCCTGCTCCGCGCGCAGACGCGCTTTTTGAAGCGTCACGAGCGAATCGGGCACGTCGACCGTGGCCGCCTCGGACACCTTCCGCACCGCGTCGGCACGTAACGAATCCTTACTGCGCTCGGTCGCGCTCGCCT